>JAGMDA010000679.1 GCA_023128935.1 Candidatus Eiseniibacteriota bacterium
AGAAGCGGTTCGAGGAGAAGGTCCGCCAGATGGGTGGCTCGGGCGACCCGGGAGTGAGCGACCGGATGCGGCGGGTGCTGCGCCGGCTTCCGTCAAAGGTGATCGCCAAAAACCTTACGCCAGAGGTGAGAGAATTCGAGGGGATTGCCCGTGAGGCGCTCGCACAGACGCGCGCTTTTTTCCTAGCCCTGCGCAGCGGAGGGAGCTTCCCGCCTGAAGGTGAGCGACGCCGCTATGACATGCGCGACTGCACGGGAGAGTTGCTTCCGCAGGAGACGGATCTCTTCCTTCGTGCGGTCGAGGGGCTGATCGAGAAAGGGCGCGAACTGCTTGGGCGCCTCCAGGGCGAGCTGCCGCTCACAGATCCCTACCAGGAGCTGCACAGCGTGCTGGAGGCATGCGGCGGCATGCTGGACGAGCTGGAGGAAATGATCAAGACACTCCAGGAGCTTATTTCGCCGCGCGGACATGACCGGGTGCATGTGCTGGAGTCATCCCGGACGCAGGGAGCGCTGCTCTCAGCGGTTCCGCTGGATACAGGTCCGCTACTGCGCGAGCATCTACTCCTGCCTCATGGATCAGTAACCCTGACCTCGGCCACAATGGCGGCCGGGGATGATTTTTCCTATTTCGCGCGGAAACTTGGGCTGGAGCGCGGCGAGCCCGAGATCCTCAAGCTCGAGAGCCCCTTCAAAATGCGGGAACAATTCCTGTTGCTGTTGCCTACCTATGCCGTGGACCCGCGGGATGAGGGCTATGAAGCCTTCCTCAGCGGAACGATTGCACAGCTGGCCGCCGCAGTCGGCGGGAAGATGCTCGTGCTCTTCACATCCTACAAAACCCTCCAGAAGGTCTATGCCGAGCTGGCGGAAAGCGCTGAACTCAGCGGCGTGGAGATCCTGGCGCAGAGCAGGGAGGCACCGCGATCGAAGTTGATCTCGCAGTTCCGCAAGGCACAGCGCTCCGTGCTCCTGGGCACCTCGGCCTTTTGGTATGGGGTGGACTTTCCCGGAAGGGAGCTGGAGCTGCTGGTCGTGACCCGACTACCATTCCCCGTTCCAACCGATCCACGTGTGCAGGCGATTTCCGAAGAGCTAGAGCAGGAGGGTAGATCGAGTTTTCAGGACTACGCTCTTCCCGAAGCGGTTCTGCGCTTGCGCCAGGGTGTGGGCCGCTTGATCCGGCGGCGCGATGACCGAGGTGTCTGCGTGATTCTGGACCCGCGGATTGCGCGAGCCCGCTATGGAGAGATCTTCTGCCGTGCACTGCCGTCACCCCCAGTGCTGGTCGAGGCCCCGGGCGATCTCATCAAGCGCACCCGCGCCTGGCTCGCAGGACGTGCGTGAAGAGCGCCACCTTGAGGAGCAAGGCTATGAGAGAGGTTTCAATCCTGCTGCACAGCGCGCGACAGCTGCTCACCATGGCGCCAGCGGCTGGGGGCAGACCGAAGGTTGGCAGTTCCATGGCGGATCTGGGGATCCTAGAGGATGGCGCGCTGGCCGCTGACGGCGAGCGGATTCTGGCGGTAGGCCACACGGATGAGATCCGCAGCGCCTACCAGCTTCGTCCTGGCGGCGTTGAAATGGACGCCACCGGGTGCGTTGTGATGCCTGCCTTCGTGGACCCTCACACGCATGTGCTTTTCCACGGCACACGCGAGTGGGAATTCGAGGAGCGGCTCCGCGGCAAAACCTACATGGAGATCGCGGCTGAGGGAGGCGGGATTCATGCCAGCGTACGAATGTTCCGTGAGGCCTCCGACGAGACGCTGCTGGCCGAGTCGCTGGCGCGGATGGATCGCATGGCGGCCTTCGGCACGGGCACGGTTGAGATTAAAACCGGCTACGCGCTCGATCCTGAGCAGGAGCTGCGCGCTCTGCGTCTGATCGGTGAATTGAGCCGCCGGCACCCACTACACGTCGTGGCGACTTACCTGGGCGCGCATGAAATCCCAAGCGTTCATCGCGGCGATCCCGACACCTATGTCGATCTGCTTGTGAAGCGCATGATCCCCGAGGCCGCCGATCTTGGGATTGCCCGTTTCTGCGACGTCTTTTGTGAGCAGGGGGTCTTTAGCATCGAGCAGTCGCGCCGGATCCTGGAGACAGGCAAGCGCGTGGGGCTGCGGCCCAAGCTGCATGCAGACGAGATCGAGCCGATGGGTGGGGCGGAGCTGGCCGCAGAGGTCCAGGCGATCTCTGCGGATCATCTAGGCAAGGTCTCCGAGCAGGGGATGCGTGCCATGGCAGAGGCTGGGGTTGTCGCCGTACTGCTTCCGGCTACACTCTTTTCCCTTAGAGCTCAGGCCTACGCGCCGGCTCGCCGCATGATCGAGCTGGGAGTGGCGGTTGCACTCGCAACCGATTGCAATCCCGGCAGTTCAATGACAGAATCCCAGCCCTGGGTGATGGCCCTGGCGTGCCTGGAGATGGGTATGACGCCTGCCGAGGCAGTGACGGCTACGACCTATAATGCGGCCGCGGCATTGGGCCTGGCAGCTGACCGGGGAGCGCTCAGCCCGGGTTATCGCGCAGATATCCAGATTCTCGATGCTCCCTCCTACGCCCGGCTGCCGTATCACGTTGGTTTTCCCGACCAGCGGGACCTCTTTCTCTCCGGAAGACACGTGATTCCCGCCCTGCGAGCGCCAGAGCTTCGCATAAGGGTTAGCGGTGCATCCCTCGGTGGAGATGAACTCTGCACTGGTCGATAAGGGAACGGGAAACAACCATATCCTTGGGGGGGAGTCCCGGCTTTGGGCGCGGGGGTCGCTGGCCTTGCAGAAGAACATCTCGATCAGACGGGCGGCGCAGAAACTGGTCAAGGCTGGCCAGTTCATGAAGGCCATCGAGGTCTATGATCCCATTCTAACTTCGGGGGATGTGGATCCCTACGATCGCCTGTACGTCGGCGATCTCCATATGAAAGTTGGCCAACGTGAAGAGGCGATCGCTCACTATATTACCGCTATTCATGAGTACCGGAACCTGGGATTCTTCCGCAACGCGATTGCACTCTGCCGCAAGATCCTGAGATTAGATCCCAGTCAGATGGAGGCCTATCGGTTTCTCGGTCATCTGTATGCCTCCGAAGAGCTGCTGGGGGACGCGCTCGACGCCTATTTCATGTACCTGGAAAGCGTGTCCGAGGAGACATGGGGAAGCACCGAGTATCGCGAGACGCTGAACCGCGTGCTCGATCTTGCTACGGGCAAGACTGGGAGCGCAGTGAGGTTGAGTAAGCTACTAGAGCGTATGGGGCGCAGCGATGAGGCGGCAGAAATGCTCTTGCGTGCGGCGGCCGTCATGGAGCGCTCGGGCAGTACGCAGGATGCAGCGGACCTGAGGGCGCGCGCTGGAGGACTGGATCCGACGGCGTGCGATCGGGTGGGGTCGCAGAAAAACGAGACCGCGGTCCCTCAATCGGGAGCGCAACTGGAGGGTGATCCTGACGCCCCTGGCCTAGAGCAACATGGGGAGGTCACGGCTGGGATCGAAGGGCTCGAGGCGGGACTCGCCGATATGGATGCGGAGGATCCCGAGACAGCTGACCTGGATCCAGGGGTGCTGGACCTCACGGTCCATGTGAGCGAGAGCCCGCGTGAAGCAGACCAAGCGGAGGAGTCTCCGGCTGGGGGGGCGGCTGCCGGCGGCGCGGACGCTGCTGCGTCTTCTCCG
>JAGMDA010000068.1 GCA_023128935.1 Candidatus Eiseniibacteriota bacterium
TCCTCTTGCGATTTCGACCTCTTGCCCGTAAAGCGCCCGGTATTGACATCAATGGTCACCATCGCTTCGGTTGACTCAACAATGATATAGCCGCCCTTCTTCAGCCACACCTTGCGCTCAAAGCTCTTCTGGATCTCTGATTCGATGCCATACTCATCGAAGATCGGACCTTCGCCGCTGAAGAGCTTCACCCGCGACTTCAGATCCGGCGCAACTACTTTGAGGTATCGCAGGACCTCCTTGTAAACATCCTTGGAGTCAACGACCACGCGGTCGACCCGATGCGTGAAGATGTCCCGCATGAGACTGGCTGTGAGCGCCATGTCCTGGTGAATGATCGCCGGCGCTTCTGTCTTGCTGGCCCGCGTTTCGATCTCCCGCCAGAGATCCGTCAGGTACTTGACGTCCTGGGCAAACTCCTTCTTCGACTGGGCGTGGCCCACTGTCCGGCAGATCAACCCAGCATTGCGCGGTCTCAGCTCCCTGAGGATCCGCTTCAGTCGAATGCGCTCCTCGCGATCCTCGATCTTGCGCGAGACACCGATGCGATCCAGTCCGGGCATCAGAACCAGGAAGCGCCCCGGCAGGCTGATGCGACCAGAAACCTTCGGGCCCTTCGTTCCGATCGGTTCCTTTGTTACCTGAACCAGGATTTCCTGGTTGCGCTCTAGCAGCTTCTCGATCGCAAAATCCCGCGGCCTATTGCGGCGGCTGTCCTTTTCCTCAAGATCGAAGGCTTCGAGATCCAGGATCGAGGCCAGCATGTCGGAGGTGTGCAGGAAAGCCGCCTTCGGAAGACCGATATCCAGAAAGGCAGCCTGCATCCCCGGCAGCACCTTCTCCACGCGGCCCTTGTATATGTCCCCCACCCTGCGGCGCTCCTCCTCCCTCTCGACGAAGAACTCAACCAAGGCGGCATCCTCTAGGATCGCTACGCGCGTCTCCCCCGGGTCGGCATTGATTACGATCTCGCGGAACATCCCCTCCCCCCTCACTCTGGGCTGCTCCTGCCCACAAGCGCCAGTTTGGACAGGCTCGGTGATCCCGGACCCCCATTGGGTCGGCCGCCGCCGGCACGCTAGCACACGGCCGGATCCCCTTCAACGCCAGCGGCGCGTGGAGGCGTGCGGGCAGCCACGAGAAGATCTACGGAGCGTGCCCCTGCTGCTAGCAGAGAGCGCCGGCATGTGCGAAAGGTGGCTCCGGTGGTCAAGACATCATCGACCAGCAGGAGGCTGCCCGTCACGGGAGCTGCACGGATGCTCCCGCGCAGCAGCTTCCGCCTGCCCACCACCCCATGCCCCGTAAGCGGCGCGGTGTAGCGAACCCTCCTCAGGCCGCCGCGCATGGGAATCCCGCTGGTTGCGGAGATGCCGCGGGCCAGCTGCTCCACCGCCTCCCATCCCCGCTCGCGAACGCGCACGCGGTGAGCGGGAACCGCAACGATTGCATCCCACGCCAGCCCCCGCGGCAGCGCACAGGCCGTCTGGGCCACCAGAATTCGCAGAGCTGCTGGATCCTGCCGGTATTTGAAGGCGTGCACGAGGTGGCGCAGCCGGCCCTCGAAACTGCCCCCCGCCAATACCAGATACTCCCCACGACCGTCAGAGCGCAGCTGCCGTAGGATTAGTCCCGCGCCGGGCAGCTCACACTCCGGGCAGCTTTTGTGTCCAACCAGTTTGAACCCACAGAGTGGACACCGCAGTGGTGCCAGGAGATCCAGAAGCACCTGGAGCGTACTTGCGAGCTTGAGATTTCCCATGCAAGGAATCGAGAGCTAGCCAGATTCGGGCCAGTGGCTGCCCGCGCGCCCTTAGGGCTCGCGCGAGCACTTAGCGATCCATGCGCTGTGAGTCGCCCTGACGGCTAGCCGCCAACCATCCCTGGCTGGTTGTAGTTGTACCCTTCAGAGCTACCTTGGTGGGCGTCACGCCCAAGAACCAGATCGCGATCGCCCCGGCAATCAGCAATAGCGAGATCCACTGGCTGTGAACCAGGTGCAGCCCACCCACAGCCAGTGTGTCTTCCTTCTCGTAATAGCGCACGAAATCCACGAAAAAGCGCGCTAGAGAGGACCCGGCAAGAAATAGTGCAAAGACTCGGCCGGTGCCGATCAGCCGACTTCCAACGCGCGCTAGGAATATAAAAAGCAGGAGATTGGCGCCGCATAAGTACAGCTGCGTAGGGTGAATCGGTGTGGCCCCCACGCTCCAGTAGGCCGACGCCCCCTCCGGAAAGGTAACTGCCCAGGGAAGGGAGCAGGGGCGCCCGAAACAGCAGCCGTTCAGGAAGCACCCGATGCGTGTCACGGCCTCCCCCATGGCGAGCGCCGGAGCAAGCAGATCGGCCAGTTCGAAAAACCGCCAGCCGCGCGCGCGGATTACCAGGGCCCCCACAGCCACAGCTGCGATCAACCCCCCGTATTGAGCCAATCCACCGCGCCAAATCCTGAACACCTCGAGGAAGTCGTCGTCAAAATCCCCGGGATGCAGGAGCGCGTAGTATATCCGGGCCCCAACTAGGGCGCTAGTGAGGATCCACCAGAAGAGATACATCAGATCCGCTTCCAGGTAGCCATACGCCCGCGCCCTCCGCGTGACCCACAAGCTGCCAAATAGGAAGGCCAGAGCAAGCGCCAGGCCGTAGGAGTGGATGGTGAACGGACCCCACTCAACCAGAATAGGCTTCACCTTTCTAACCCCCTTGCGTTGCTACTACCAACTCCCGGACCCATCTCTCTCACGCCCCTACTCCATCCGATTCCAAGCCGCTCAGTACTCGGTGCGCCGTGCCGTGATCCCTAGCAGCAGGCCGGCTGCTCCGAGGACGGTGAGCATGAAAGAGCCCCCGAAACTCATAAAGGGTAGCGGCAGGCCTGTCACTGGCGCCAGCCCCAGGGTCATGGCGATGTTGACGGCCGCGTGATAGAAGATCATCGAGATCACCCCGCTGGCAACAATGCTCCCAAACCGAGATCGCACCCTGCGGGCCAGCGCCAGGCCTCGCAGGAGAAGTACGCCAAAGAGCAGCAGCACGCCCATCCCCGCCAAAAAACCGCCCTCCTCACCCACGACCGAGTAGATGAAGTCAGTATGCTGCCGCGGTAGAAAGGCCAGCGCTTTCTGCGATCCGCGGCCAAAACCCTGCCCGGTCGCGCATCCCGAGCCGATCGCAATCTTTGATTGGATTACCTGGTAGCCAGCCCCTGCCGGTTCCCGCTCGGGATGAATGAATGTCTTGAGCCGGGCCTGCTGGTACTCCTCGAGCCCGTCCCACAACCGGGGGGCCTGGACGGCAATCCCGATCTGGAAAGCAGCAAAGAGCCCAACCAGAAGCCAACCCACCCTGCGGCGGTGAATCAGTAAGACTCCCACACCCACGAACAAGATCCAAAGGAGTATGCGCAGCGGGATGCCCAGTGGCTTTGGTCCCACGCCGATGAGAACATCAAGGAGTGAGAGAACTGTCACGACTACCGGGGAAACCAGTGTGAAGAGCGTTAGCCAGGGCAGCCCAGCCACGATGAGCATACCCAATGCTATCACCACAAAGCTCAGGGAAGTGCCCAGATCCGGCTCCTTCAGGACCAGCAGGAATGGAACGCCGGCAATCGCGAGCCCGCCGGCTAGCTGCCAGAAGCGGCGCAAGTCACAGCGCTTGCTTGCCAGGAAGCGCCCCAGATACAAGATGACTGCAATCTTAGCGGGCTCTGAGGGTTGGAAGCGGATGGAACCAAACGCCAGCCAGCGCCTGGCCCCGTGGCTCATCTCGCCCGCGAACAGAACCAGGATAAGGGAGGCCAGGGCAATCAGGTAGAGCCAGGGCGAGAGGTCCTCCAGGATTCTGGGAGGCAACCAAGCCAGCAGGAACCCAAGTATGCCTCCCAGTAGAATGGTCCCGATGTGCCTAATGAAGAGGGCGTCATCACCGCCTCGCGATAGCACGGTGGCCGAATAGACGGTAGCCGCACCGATGATCACGAGTAGGGCCACCGGGATGATCAGGCCCGGCTCCCAGAAGGCCGTGTTCTTGCGAACCATGACACCTCACCCCTGTGCCCGGCCGGCCCGTTTCCGGCTGTGGGGCTTAGTGCCCCGGTCCATAAATACGGTGGCATTCGGCCGCCGCTGCATCCCGCCCGGCTGCGTTGCTCCTCCTCCGTGATGGAGCGACATCGCGTCGTCGTCGCGCCTTGCTCAGGCGGGCGCATCGGCACCCTCGAGCGGCAACTGAACTTGGAAGAGCATGTCGTAATTCGAATGAATCATACCGCAGCCTTTGCCTGGAGCATGATGTTCGTCGAGACGCTACTCCCGGTACTCCTCAGCCTTCGTTGGTCAATGTGTGATGCTCCTTCCGGGTACCATTTCCTTACTTGCGACTCCCCAGTGGTCTCGTTTGCACCAACATCCCGTGGAAGAGCTCAATTTGGGGCGGGCTTTGTCAATCCTCGATTGGAGGTTACCTTTCCCATCAGTCCGAGTGTGTGCCTGTTTCTACATCGCAAAGGACGGCAGAATCGATGGCGGTGCAGTCGCCGCCTTGTATCTGAGATCAATCGACGAACCGCTGCAATGGCTCATGAGTACATCTTCTCTGGAGTGAATTCACGACGCATCGCACGCCTAGTCCGTGACTACGCCGTGCCAAACACGGAATCGTGGGTAAACCAAGAAGCTGTTAGAATGATCGCCAGGAGGAGCTACCATATGGTGCGCCGCCTCAAGGAAGACATCCGGGTCATCCAGAGCGGCTTCCCGCGCCGCGCTCATGGTCCGAAACAACGAGGGCCTGACCAAGACCTACAACCGTTTCCATGATCCCGACGAACGCAACCCAGAGATCGAGAAGCTCCGCGAGCTGCACGCAGCCATGGACCGCGCCGTGCGGGACGCCTACGGCTGGAGCGACATCCACACGACTTGTGAGTTCCTCCTCGACTACGAGATCAACGAGGAGGAAGCAAGCTCGCGCCGCAAGAAGCCCTGGCGCTACCGCTGGGCCGACAAGGTCCGGGACGAGGTTCTGGCGCGGCTGCTCGAACTCAACGCCGAGCGCGCGCGGGAGGAGGCGCGCACCGGCGCCGCGGCGGCGAAGAAGGGCGGACGCAAGAAAACGAAGAAGCGCGCAGCTAAGAAACCTCAGGCGGGGGATCTCTTTGATTAAAGGCCTGCGGCGGCCACTCTACCTCAAGTAGGACATCACCGGCGTTCGCAAGAACTCGTCCACGGGGATACCATCGGCTCCGACCAGCAGCGTTCGGGCAGGCCGGAAAGTCTTGGCAAAGGCTCCCATTCCGGGGAGTGAAACTGGACGACGCCCGCTCTTGACCTCGAGTGCAACGAGGGTGTCGCCATGTTTGAGAACAAAATCGACTTCGCGGTTACGATCCCGCCAGTAGTAGACAAGTGCGTTCGTTCCCTCCGTACCGGCCATTAGATGGGCTCCCACCGCAGTCTCGACGAGACGTCCCCAAAACTGCGGATCCATCCTGGCCTCCGATAGCGTGAACGCGCTGGGTGCGGTCAGGAGAGCCGTATTCAAGGCCAGGAGCTTCGGGCTCGAGCCCCTCCGGCGGTGGTGCGCGGTGGAGTATTTCTCGATGCCCGCGACCATCCCCACTCCCGCCAAGAGATCCAGGTAGTGGGCCAATGTAGTCGTGTTTCCGCTCTCCTGCAACTGCCCGAGCATCTTTTGATAGGAGAGTATTTGCGCTGAGTACTCACAGCCCAGCTGAAACAACCGCCGCAGAAGTGCCGGCCGGTTGATGCGCGTCATCAATAGCACGTCACGGGAGATTGTGGTCTCAATAAGCGACTCCAGGATGTACTGCCCCCACCGATCTCGATCGTCGATGAGCGGTGCGGCACCCGGATATCCCCCGTAGAAGAGGTAGCGTGGAAGGTCCCAGCCGAAGGCCGACTCCATTTCATCGAAGGACCAATGCGTGGCACGGATCACCTCGAAGCGGCCAGCCAAGCTCTCGGTTAGCCCGCGCTGGATGAGCATTGGGGATGACCCAAGCAGGAATAGCTTGAGCGGCGTACCCTCCCGGGTGTCTTTATCCCAGAGCCGCTTGACGGTCTCGGCCCAGCCCTGGATCTTGTGGATCTCGTCCAAGATCAGCACGACGCCAGTCGATCCGTGATTGGGCGCGGCGATCCGTGCCCGCGACCATTGTTCTTCAATCCAGCCCGCCGCCTCGAGCAGAGGACCATCGGCGGAGGCATAGAAGCCCGCGGGACCGATGCCGGCCAGGAGTTGGTGGGCAAGGGTCGTCTTGCCCACCTGCCGCGGTCCGGCCAGGACCTGGATGAAGCGCCGGGATTCCTTGGCCCTCTGGCGCATCACTGCGAGAATCTGACGTTGGAACATACTATATCCCAAGTAGTTAACGATTTGCTCTCGATAGCGAGTAAAAATACTCTGGATCGATAGCAAAGTCAAGTCGGAAGTGATCAAGTGCCTGCTTCGTAGAACCCTGGGGCGCCTAAGCTGGTGTGGCAGACAGGCAAAGCCCACCTTGGATTAAGGCGATTAAAACAAGGTGACATTACGAGAAGATCACTGCCTTGCCCTGGCATTCCCTGTAGTTGTGGGGTTTGCAATCCTTGCGGAAGGCACTGAAGATCTCGCACTGAGGCTGTTGGGCACGGTTCGCGCTACCCCGCAAGCATTGGAGGCACGACCCCATCCGGCTGGGCCGAGGATGAGAGGTCGACGTGGCGACAGGGCAGGGCCACGCTATTCCAGGTTGACACAGCATATCCGATAACTATAATGCACAAAAGATATAAGTTATGTGCATTGCAGTGGATGTGATGCCTAGGGGGGTAGCGTGATCAGGGACATCCTCCTCACTCAGCGGCGGGAACTCGAGCGACGGCTCCATGAGCGATATGTAGAACGCGACTTCGACCTACAGCAACCGTCAGACCACCTCATAAGAGTCGTTTTGGGCCCGCGCCGCGCAGGCAAGTCGTTCTTCGCCATGCGCCAGGTTCAGAGCACGGGCCACTTCGGCTACGTGAACTTCGATGACGAGCGGCTGACGGAACTCGACGACTACGACGCGCTCATTACGGCGCTCGATGCGCTCTACGAACGGCCCCGACATCTGCTGCTCGACGAAGTACAGAACGTGCCGCGGTGGGAACTGCTCGTGAATCGGCTGCAACGGCAGGGCTATCGTCTGGTTGTGACCGGCAGCAACGCTCATCTTCTCAGCTCGGAACTGGCGACCCATCTCACCGGGCGCCACATTCCGATTGTGCTCTTCCCGTTCACCTACGCCGAGCACCTGCGGTCGCTCGACGCGCCCCTGACTGATCAGGAGAAGGCCCAGGCGCTGCGCACCTACATCGAGAATGGCGGCTACCCGGAACCCCTCATGAAGGGCATTCCATACCGGGATTATCTCACGATCTTGCTGCGTTCGATTCTGTACAAGGATGTCGTCGTCCGGCATCGCATCCGATCGCCGCAAGGCCTCGAGGACTTGACTACCTACCTGATGACGAACGTGGCGCAGAGGTACTCACTCAACACCTTGGCGAAGGTGACGCGACTGCGCAGCGTGCACACGGTGGAGAAGTACCTCCGCCACCTGGAAGAAGCGTTTGTTCTCTTCTCTCTGCGACGCTTCTCGTTCAAGGTCCGGGAGCAGGTGCGGGCGAACCGCAAGATCTACTGTACTGACAATGGTCTGGTCACATCGTCCTCCTTCCGCTTCAGCCCCGACTTGGGCAAGCTTTATGAGAACGCCGTAGCCATCACGCTCCGCAGGCATGAGATGGACGGCAAGATCGAGTGTTTCTACTGGCAAGGCTCGCAACAGGAGGAGGTCGATTTCGTCGTCAAGCAGGGGACGCGCATCGTACAACTGATCCAGGTGTGCATCGCGGTGGAGGCCCCCAAGACGAAGGCTCGTGAAACGCGCGCGCTTCTGAAGGCCTCGTCCGAACTCGGATGCAAGGACCTGGTGGTCCTCACCGATTCCACGGAGGCAGAGGAAGAGGCCTCCTGGTACGGCACCGCGGGCAGGGTTCGGTACGTGCCGGTATGGAAATGGCTGTTGGCGAATTCCACGACTTTGGAGGCCACATAGTGAGTGGGCGCTCCCTGATCCGCGGGCTGAAAGGGTTTCAAACAGCCGGCGGCAGAGCTTACAGATGGCCGAGTAAGAACTTTGCAATCAGCCGCTTGTTTGATCTACGATTTGCGGCCGGAACATTGTTGTACAACGCCGAGACCAGCGCCGGCTTCGGCGACCGGCTCTTTGCCGTTCCGATGCGCGCCCTGTGGGAGACGGCATGAATGCAAGGATGCAAGAAGACGCGGGCGGGCCCGCCGGTTCGCCGGAGGTACGCGAGCACCTGGTCAAAGCGTTTCGAGAACTGCCCCTGGTGCGGTGCGCGGTTCCAGCCGGATTCCTTCACGCTGCTCCCGGACGACGACAAGCCCTCCGAGCTGCGCATTGTCTGCACCAACTTCGAGTGCGACTTCACCCGCGACCGGGCGCTGCCGATCGTGGCGGTGGCCGAACGCGCCTACCGCGACGCCGGCGGACACAAGAACCCGAAGAACCCGGCCGACCCCTACATGACCGTGCTCGGCTACTTCAACAGCCTGCGCGAGCTGGGCGGTGCGCGGCGCATCATTGAGGAAGAGATCCGGAACACGATCAAGGCCTACGGCAGGCGCAAGCGCATCGGCGAGAAGCGCGGGCTCTTCCAAGACCGCAAGACCTTCTCCGAGGTGGTGGAGCTCACTTCGCGCGTGCCCACCGATAAGGTGGCCGAAGCCCGCCGCCGGCTCGAGACCTCTTTCCACGACAAGCAGCGGGTGGACTGCGCCATCGCCACCAACATGATCTCCGTCGGCCTCGACATCCCGCGGCTTGGATTGATGGTGGTCACGGGCCAGCCAAAAACCCACTCGGGGTACATTCAGGCCACGAGCCGCGTCGGCCGCGATGACCAGCGCCCCGGGCTGGTCCACCGCAAGGCCCTCGATGGGCGCGGTCGCTTCGACGGCCGGCAGGTGGTGCCCACGCGCATGAGGAGTGCAAGCAGCCGTCGCAGAGCTGTGGGATGACATGCAGATCGTCGATGACGGGGCCGGGCTCGCCTTCTTTAAGAAGAAGCCGAAGATCCCAGAGAAGCTCGCCCCGTTCGAAGACGTGAAGGTCCTCGATGCTATCCGCGAGGCCAAGCACGGCGCAGGGGGAGAGCGGCCAGTCAAGCAAGTCGAGCTCGACGCGCTGCTCGCCCCACCGGAAGGCTATGGTGACGACGTGCCGATCGACCCGAACTTCCACGCCCGCCGCCTGCATTCGAGCTCTCGAGGAGGCCGTTTCGCGTACGCCCCGCCCAGACCTCGTATCGTCCGGACCCGAGGTCCCGGGCGTGCATGCTCGGGACACGGGCCGGGTCTACGAGGAGCTTCTAGGCTCGGCCGAGCGCTCGGTGTGGGTGAGCACCTACGCCTACTTTGACGGGCCCCGCGCCTTCGAGGTGCTGGCGCGACGAATGGATGAGAAGCCAGGGCTCCGGGTCACGCTCCTGTTGAACATCCAGCGCCGCCGCAGCGACACCACGGCCGCCTCGGACCTCGTACTGCGCTTCGCCGATCGCTTCTGGGGAACGGACTGGCCGGGATCGTCACGGCCGTCGGTTTTCTACGATCCGCGCTCTCTTGAACCGGAGGGACCAGGGGGAGTTCTGCACGCCAAAGCCGTCGTTACCGACGAGGAAGCCGTGTTCGTGACCTCGGCAAACCTGACCGAGGCCGCCCTCGACCGCAACTTCGAACTGGGCCTGCTCGTCCGGGACAGGGCGCTCGCCGCGAGCGTGTCGAGCCATTTCCAAGGTTTGATCGATCGACGACTGCTTTGTCCATTGCCGACGACTTGAGGTGTCAGGTAGTGATGGAGGCGCGTCCTTCAAAGACGCCCGCGGCGAGCGCGCTTGGCTTGTTTCTTCGCCAGTTCGGCAAGGAGTCGGAGGGCGTTGTTCACCGATTCGGAGTCCTTGAAGAGCTTCGCCAAATTGGGAGGGCGGCGGGATCGCGGCATCCCGGTCGCGCACGGTTCGCTAACCAGGGCACCTGTGATAGAATTACAGGATGGGTGATTTGGTGAACACAAAGGGAGACATGACATGCGTAGTTCTCTTAGTCAATCCGATCGCAAGTACTTAGACGACTTGCTCACCTGGGATTCCTCTCGGCGCCGTCTCGACAGCTTGCTCTACAATATGGCGCTCGTAGCAGGAGGGGCTCTTATCGTATGCGCCGCCATCATCACGGTGGGGCGCCTAAACGATCGTACAGTCCTCAGCGTGTTGGTCCCGGGATTCGTCTCCGGTCTCTTTCTTGTTGGGCTGTACTTCTTCGGTGAAAAGCGATTACGAGAACGGCACCGACTGGCGGAGATCCTTCGAAAGATCGGCGGGGCCATATAACTCGTATGAAGCCTTCCGCGAGGGCAGGGCCCTTTGGAAGGCTTGAGTCGTATGACGGGAAACTGTCACGTACGGTTCTTGGGGGGCTGGGGACCGCGAGGCCCCCCGCCTACCCGGTGTGGTATTGGGGACAGGCGATGGGCATGCAGCCAGAGGGAGCCTGTTGTGGCACTCTTAATTGAGTACCAGCCCGCAACGCTGTCATTCGACCAGTTCCATCACGTCGACGTAGAGTGTTTCCCAGAAGAGCTTATTCGGTCCGAGGACTTCCCCAAGTTCCTGGCCCAGGACTTATGGGCTGCCTATGATTCCGATCCACATGATTCTCTATGTGCAGAGCGACAACGATAGCGCCATCCGGCTGTACGACCGTTTCGGCTTCAAACCGAGTGCAGGGAGAGTTCCGCGATGTTGTTGAGAACAGCCTCATGGAGGGAGGATTCTTCCTACCCTTCGGCGCGACGCCCTCACATCCCAGCATGCGGACAATACTCGGACCGCAAGTGGGAAGAGTACGCAAGCCGGGATCAGAACATACTGGACTCGTTTCGGAGCGAGTACGAGGCGCGACTCGTCGCTGAAGAGCCGTCGGTTGAGGCTGCCCTGGACGATCCCGAGGAAAAGGTCGCGCACGTCGTGTACAATACCGGGTGAGAAGTGATGGTGCATTCCACCACAAATCGCATTGGGCTAGTTGAGGGATCATGACGTTCGATCAGGCGGAGTACGATATTCGATGTGAGTGGGGGCTTCAGGGTGTCCAGCGATTGGCACCCATCAGTGATGCCATCATCATTGTCGATGTTCTCTCCTTCACGACCTGCGTCGACATCGCCACGGCCCGAGGTGTTACTGTCTGGGCCTTTCCCTGGCGAGATCGCACAGACACGAGTTTCGCTCAGGAGAAGGGCGCGCAGCTCGCTCGTCCAAGAGCCTCGAGTGGTCTGTCCCTCTCCCCCGCGTCTATGCTTGGCCTCCAGCCTGGTTCCGGTCTTGTTCTGCCGTCTCCAAATGGTTCGACTCTAAGTCTGGCAACCGACAAGACTCCGACGTTTGCCGGCTGTCTGAGGAATGTTTCGTCAGTTGCTCGGGCTGCCCTCGCGATTGGGCCCCGAGTCGCAGTAATCCCCTCCGGTGAGCTCTGGCCCGACGGCTCTCTGAGGCCTTGCCTGGAGGACTGGCTCGGTGCTGGAGCTATCCTGGCCCATGTAGACGGCAATTGCTCTGCGGAGGCCCGCGCAGCCGTGGCGGCCTATCAGCCCGTGGCTGGTGACCTGTTGTCGGTTCTCCTGGCCTGTGGGTCGGGCAAGGAACTCGTTCAGGAGGGCTTCGCCCGCGATGTAGAGTTGGCTTCTGAGTTGATGGTGAGTCGGTCGGTCCCTAGACTGGTCAATGGCGCTTACATCAGCGTCAGCGTGTGAGATTGGCGTATAGCGAGGAATTGCAGCAGACGGTTTGCCCTGGCACGTCCCTGGCTGTGAGGTGGGCTGCCCTACCGCAGCCCTGGCAAGGCCAGGGCTGCGGTAGGGCAGCCCGCTGCTGAATTCAACGTTCTGCGGAGAAGATGAACAATGGCAATCGGACGCAATGACCCGTGTCCGTGCGGCAGTGGAAAGAAATATAAGAAGTGCTGCGCCACCAAGCAGGAGCAGCCTTTGGAACTCGAACCAGCCATCCGGATGAAGGGTGGCGTTGCGTTCGATCCAAAGGCAGATGCCTTTCGAGCCATCGTCCATTCTTGGGATAATCCGGATTGTGAAGGGGAACCGGACGAGTGGCTGTCCGAGCAGGCATTTCAGTCTGAAGACGACGCCATGTCCTTCTATAAGATGAACATCCGTCCGAAGCTCGAACGGTTCATGAGGGAGGCTGCCCACGGAGAGGGCGTTGATGTCACGATGCGGCGTCTTGAGTAGGCGCGGGTCGGAAACGGAAACAGGGATTCAATGCCAAGAGCGAAAACGATATACACATCAAGGGACGAGCTTGTTGCGAGGTACCTCCACCCCCGGGCCAAGGAGTACGTCTGTTACGCTTCCACAGTCACAATCAAGGACTCGGGGACGAACCCCGTTACCATCAAGCTCAAGTTCGTTGGAATTCCTCCCTTTGTAGCCCCCATGCCTCCTGACGAGCACACGATCACGGCACCCACCGTTGTCGAGCTCTTCCGGAAGGTCCAACGTTGGTTGAAGAAACACGGATACACGTTCGATGCTCATTGACGCAAAGGGATCCCAGAACAAGAAAGTGCAGCCGACCTGCTGGAAGCGGCGCCGCTTCGCTCTGCGGCTCCCGGCAAGTGGCTGACTCTTCACGTTCTGCCAGTCGAAGGCACCGGAAGATATCGACATGGCCAAGAACAAGAAGAAAAAACCGGGAAGCCAAAGAAGCACGTCAGGACGCAACCGGGACTTCCAATGTTCCAGTGGACGGACAATGAGGGCATGCACGTGGCCGCCCCCGGATCGGCGCCAACCCTCGAGCAGCTCCAGAAGATGAACGAAGAATACCAGCAGCAGATCCGAAACTCCCCGATGTGGGACGTGAATCGATCGCGTCTCTGTGATACGCACGACCTCCTCCGCTTGGAGGTCGATGACGCGAATGGGGATGCTTGATACGCCGATGGGTCCATGAATCGCCCGAGCGCCATGACAGGATGGTCGGCCCCGGCACGGCCCTGGCTTGGGGCCTCGGCGCACCAACCGCAGCCCTGCAGGGCCAGGGCCGCGCCGGGGCCTCCCGCTGGTGATGCTGTCGTTGGCCAGAAAGGAAGGATGGAGTATGAACCCGATAGGGAAGTTGATTGCCTACTGGAATCGGAAAGTGAAGAAATTCACGATTCTTGATCTGAAGCTTGCGCAGGGCGCAGCAATGGCCTTCGGCCTTGTCATCGCAACTCTGTTTCCTCAGATCACACGCCTGAGTGTTTGGTGGTTTGTTGGTCTGGCACTGATCTGTGCCTTGCGTCCTGCTCACACGATCTGGATCAAGGCTGACGACCCTGCCTAATCGGGTAGCCGACGGCGTCTAGCCCCCGGCCCCCACACCACCTCTGCATGCGGGGCCGCACAGCCCTCTGTACCAATAATAGTGAGACACTTTCCCCCCTTGGAATTACTGTAGAGGGCGGGGGGAGAAAGGGGAGATATGGAGAACAGGGAAGTGAGAGAGCTGGTGCCCGCTGGGTCCCCGGAGCGTAGCGAAGGGGACCCAGCAACAGCGGGGCTTGGCGGATGGCGGGCCAGTTCGAACGTACAAAGGCCGGGAACTCCTCCAGGGTCATCCCGTCGATGCCGGGTGCACCCTGGTTGGCTTTCACCCGTTTCCAGGCCCTCTGCAGATTCGCACGGTCCATCACCCGCACCATTAGCTCCTCGTGCAAGGACGACTGCGTGTGGCTGCGCCGGCGATCGACTCCCCCGGTCGGGTTCTGCGTCGATGCCGAGCGGCTCACGGCTCCTCCTTGGCTCACCATGTTCGGCCCTTCAGCGTCGGCTTGCTTCCAAGCCGGGCGCCTAGTATGGCCTCTGCTGACTTCTGCTCGATCACAGCCCGGATTAGTCCGAGATGCGCTGCCAGAGCTGCGGTAGGGTCCGGTGGATCATCCGGGCCTTTCGGCCCGCGCCTCAGTCCGGCTCCCGTGGCAGGTGGCCGCTCGGCAAGCAGATCTCCCCTGCGCATGCGGGTTTCCGGACTGACTCTGTACGACAGTGTACACGTCTCGAATGAGATCTTCGTTTTCGGATATCCGAGGTCGCTTGGTCTGAAACAGATTCCACAGATGGACTACGACGCGCCTCTCCTGAACAAAGGGGTTCTTTCTGGCAAGAACAATTCAAGGAAGATTCTCATAGTCGCCGCTGCCGTTTACCCAGGCAACAGCGGCGGCCCGGTGGTTGAAATCAATCGGGAGGGAAACGTTGCACAATTCGGGA
>JAGMDA010000680.1 GCA_023128935.1 Candidatus Eiseniibacteriota bacterium
GGGAGCATTCGAGCCCCGTGACCGGGTCCTCGATCTCTACTGCGGGCTCGGCGCCTTCAGCCTTCCAATCGCCCGGAAGGTCGCGGCCACCATGGGCGTTGAGGTTCTGGACGCCGCAGTCGAGGAGGCGCGACGCAATGCAAAGGCGAACGGAATCAAGAACGCCGAGTTCCGCGCCGGTGCCGTGGAAGCACGCGAGCCGCAATCCTGGGAAGCGCCATGCGGGGATGCGGCGGCGCGGACCGGGCGTCCTCCATCCAAAAACACCTCGCGCTGGGATGTGGTTGTGGTCGATCCCCCACGCAGCGGGCTACACCCCAGGGCGCTCGAGAGACTGCGCGGCATGCAACCGCCGCGGATTGTCTATGTCTCCTGCAATCCGTCCACGCTGGCCCGCGATGCAGGCCAGCTGGTGTCAGACGGCGGCTACCACGCGATGCGCCTGCGGGTCTTCGATCTCTTTCCCCAAACCCCACACCTGGAATCGGTGCTGCTTCTCACCAGGCAGTAGAGCGTATGTCTCGCCAGCCATCTTCGCAAGGCGATCGAGGACCGGAACCGCTGGATACTGTCACGCCCCTCTGTCGCACCGGAGCACCGGGGAGTTCGGCTCAAGGCCGAGTTCCTGGGCAACGAGGGCATCCTTCACAACCGCAAGGCGAAACACCGTACACCGAAAACGAGTGGTCCAGTTCGTCTCGATCCCTCGTCCTTGGCCTTCGAGCAAGATCCAGCTTGCATCATGCGCCACGCGATTGAGTTCTGCTCCCACATAGCGCAGGTCGATTCCAGGTGATCCTGTACCGCTCGCAACGAGTCTCAGCCGTCCGGAGTGCATCGCCAAGGCCACGGGATCCTCCGCGCCACTTCGCAGGCCTGCAAGCAGAGCGCAGGCTTCCTCGATGGCGATGTCGCTCGATGATGGCAGTGAGTTGACGGCGATCCAAACCTCCCACCTGCGCGCCAGGAACAGGGCCATGGGAAGCACACCGAGCAGGAAATCCGCCCCGGCATTGTCGGCAAAGAGGATGACGCGCCCTTCGGGTGGCTCCCCCAACTGGCGCGGCCGCGGGAATAGAAGATCAGCCGCTTCGGGCTCCATGTCGCGTAATGTCTGGGCCACCCAAGGCCGGAAGCGCGCGCAGGCTGCCTCCGTGTCCAGTTGCCCCTTGCAGAAAGCCTCCTGCGTTGAGCGCGACCCCAGGTCGAACAGATTGCCGCCTAGCATCCCGGCCAGAAGGCCGGCTAGGGCAGGCTTCCCGCTCTCTCCGCCCCCACTTTCCCAGGCCTCGCGCAGCGCGCCGCGCGCTTGGGGCATCAGGCGCTCAGCCTCCCTGGCTTTGATCTCCCAGTAGGGGTCGATGAGGCCGTTTGAACGCAGCAGGTTGTCCCGGATCAGGGTGACTTCATGAATCGTGCGCACCTCCGCAGCGGCCCCTCCCCCCTCCAGATCACGAAAGAGGCCATCGAGGATCATTGCGATGTCCTGAGCAGCCTCTACCTGCTCCTGATGGCCTTGCGTCTCAACGATCTGCTGAAGGTAGCGCATGTTCGCGCGCAGGATAGCCATCCAGTGGGGAATCACTTCGGGCCTGAGTGAAAGATCCCACAGCCCAGGCACATCTGGGAAGTCGCTGCACATCACGAAAGCAGCTCCCTCGGGCTCCGGCACCCACTGCCTCCAGTCCAGCTCGCGGATCGTTCGCATCTCACGCGCCCTCGCCTTTGTTGTGCTCACCGGAAAAGCTGCACCCCTGGCCGCCGGGACTTCCCTTAGGGGCCATCACGTGCCAATCTACCGCAGAAGCCCAGTCACCCTACTTGGATCCACGTGTCTGCATATGGAGAGCTTGGTCTATGCCACATGTTCAAGTAATCGGTCCGCTCAGCCTACAGGATCTGGTGTCCCCGCTTTCCCATATTCTCGATGCGGCACCTCCGCTAGTGCTCAAGATCCAGGAAGCCTACCTCAGTCATGATGCAAAGCATCTTCTCCTGGAGTCGGTGGTTGTCGAAGGCTACCTGCGGCAGGGTTTCTTTCTACTCATCCGCCAAGAGGAGCAAGGGGTCCTCATCCGCTGTCACCCAACAGTCCCCGTACAGAAAACCGATGGTGTGAAAAAACTCATCGCACTCGTGGCGAGAACCTGTATAGACCTCTGTCGGGGCAGCCACGTTGGCCACACCAACCTTCAGGCCTATCTTGGCGGTGATCTTCAGAAGGAACCACCCGAGCAACCCCACCCCTAGGGGGTTCCCATGGTCCGGCGCCACGCCAGGGACCCCACCCCCTTCCTACGGGGATGCAGTGGGCTCTTTCGGACTGGCAGATCCCTTCATCAGTTTCTGGAACGGCTCAAAGAGGTCGATCGGTACCGGGAAGAGGGTGGTTGAGTTGTTCTCAGCAGCCACCTCTCCAAGCGTCTGCAGATAGCGCAGTTGAATGGCCACCGGATGTTCCCCGATCACAGCTGCAGCTTGCGCGAGCTTCTCAGATGCCTGGTACTCACCCAGCGCAGCAATCACCTTGGCCCGCCTCTCACGTTCAGCTTCAGCCTGACGGGCCATGGCCCGCTTCATCTCGGGAGGCAGATCCACATCCTTCACTTCAACCGAGGCAACCTTGATGCCCCACGGATCCGTCTGCTTATCAATGATCGCTTGCAGCTCGTGGTTGATTTTGTCGCGTTCGGAGAGCAGATCATCCAGCTCCACCTGCCCGAGCACGCTACGCAGGGTGGTTTGCGAGAGCTGGGATGTCGCAAACAGGTAGTTCTCCACCTCAATGACCGACCTCTCAGGCTCCATGACCCGGAAATAAATCACCGCGTTCACCCTCACGGAAACGTTATCCCTGGTGATCACGTCCTGCGGCGGAACATCCATCACAACCGTGCGCAAGCTGATCTTGACCATCCGATCAAGGACTGGGATGAGGATGATCAGACCGGGGCCCTTTACCCCGATCATACGCCCCAAACGGAAGATGACCCCCCGCTCATACTCTCGAAGTACGCGGATGGCATTGGCCAGAATCATGATCACAAGAATGAGAATGACAGTAAGCGCTGTGAAACCCATTTCGATTCACCTCCGTGTGTGAGGGTTAATGCTACGATCCCGCATCATCGCCCCGGTCATGCAAGGCCGCATCCACAACCGGTTCCACCTCGAGTCTCAGCCGATCGACCACCAGCACTCTGACGGCCTGCCCCTTTTTCACAGGCACGCGACTGACGGCATTCCAGATCTCTCCGTGCACGAAGACCCGTCCTGCAGGAGCCAGATCACTCACCGCCTCCGCAACCTCCCCGACCAACCCCTCTTTTCCCGTTACGGTGCGGCGCCCGTGCGCACGGATGGCCATGACAGTGCCAAAGATAAAAAGGCCCGCCACAATGAGGACGCTCGGTAAGAGTACCCCCCAGGCAATCCGCACGCCTGTGGCGCCCGTGTCATAAAGCATCAATGAACCAAAGGCAAGCGCAGCCACGCCTCCTATGCTCAGTGCCCCGTAGCTAGTCACTTTAATCTCCAGGATAAACAGAATGATCGCCAAACCTATCAGAGCCACCCCCGCCGCACGCACAGGTAGCATCTGAAGCGCGAAGAAAGCCAGCAACAGACAAACGGCGCCAACGATGCCTGGGAAGAGCGTGCCCGGGTGGGAGAGTTCAAAGAAGATACCGAGCCCTCCCAGAAGGAGAAGGAGATAGGCGATGTTGGGATCGGCGATAGCGCCCAGAATCTGGTCGCGCAGGCTCATCTTGCGTTCAACGATCGCTGCCCCTGCGGTCCGGAGCGTCTGATGCTGCCCGGCAACCTCAACCTCGCGCCCATCGACTGCCCTCAGAAGCTCCTCCCGGGTGGCTGCTACTAGGTCAATCACACCCAAATCGAGCGCTTCGGTTGCCGCGGCCGACACGCTCTGGCGCACGGCCCGCTCAACCCAGTCGACATTTCGCCCGCGGATCTCTGCGAGCGATCGTATGTAGGCCACCGCATCGTTTGTGACCTTTGTGATCATAGTGGTGTCCGGTCGATCCCCACCGGGTATCATGCCGCCACCAATGGAAACCGGGTGCGCCGCACCCAGGTTGGTTCCGGGCGCCATGGCAGCCACATGCGCAGCGGTCAGGAGGAATAAGCCCGCCGAGGCCGCGCGCGATCCCGCAGGAGAAACGTAGACCACCACCGGAACGGGAGACGAGAGGATCGCCTTTACAATCCTCCGCATCGAGGTGTCCAAGCCGCCAGGCGTGTCCACTTCCATGACGAGGCAACTCAGGCCTTCCCTGGAAGCCCACTTTATGGCCCCCTCCACATGTGCAACCATCGCAGGGTGAATGGCGGCCTCAATCCCAATCCAACCCACCTGTCCCACAGGCACCACGGCGGTGGGATACCCCAGGGATGGCTCTTGAGCACACACCGTCGGGACAGACAGGAGCCCCCAAGTCGCCGCCATCACGAATAGTGCTGCGCGCACATAGCTCCCCGCAACGCGTGGGGGCACGTAGCCCCTCTGGAGGAGTTCAGGGAATCCTGGCATCGTGATCAGCCGCCTTCCGTGGATATCAACCCCTGGCCCCACAACCCGGACCCACCGTGATCTATCTATGTCCTAATCGGAGCCCTGGCTGCATGTCTCATCTGATGATCCATCCTAGCCCCTGAATGGTTCTTCGTAAAGCCAAACGGCGTTTCCTGTCCGACCACAGTCCCGAGCTGGCGGGCACGAATCAAGGGGATCCACGCTGGGCAGAACGTGTATGATGGCACGGATCCAGAAGGGAATAACCAAAGGAACCCCAGATGGGGCCCAGAGGAAACCCAGATAAGGAGGAAACTGTGAGGCGCATTCTGTATCTTGCGAAACGGGTTCCTTTAATAGCCGCTATTCTGCTGGTGGTAGCGATTCTTGCGGGCCTTGCTCTGATCGCGCCGTGCGAGAACACCGCGGGGTTGGCCCAACCGGCTTGGGCGGGACTTGGTGACCCTCCCGCCGGGCAGATCGTTTTGACTTACGGGGTTGGGGGGATTCTCACTACAGATGGAACTTTGTGGCAATACCGGCCTGATCTAAATAAGTGGCTCACAATCGACGCCGCCTTCCGGCAAGAAGGGCGAACAACCTCCCATGTGCTGCCCCTCCCTGTCCCTGCAGACCAGATTCAGCAAATGGCAACCTGGGGCTTCATCGTCACGACATCCGGGGATGTGTGGCTCTATGAAATGGCCACGGACAAGTGGAAACGCCTGCCCCCGCCTCCCGCCGGGCGCTAGACCAGCAAATGAGCGCAGGATTCTGGGGCCGGTGCGGATCACGGACCCCGTCTGCGGCCAGCGAACGCTCAAGTGGTTGACCATAGCCAAAACCTCGTCTTGATGGAACCTCGAGCCGAAGTTATACTATACATAGAAGGTGGAGGGGCGTGCGGACGGCGTGAACTGAAGGCATGAAGCCGGCGCTCAGGCGGCCGCCCAAGGCCTGGTTCAGGAGCCGGCGGGCGCGGGCAGGCAGAAGAAAGGCGGGTGGATCAAATGCGTGGTACCCGTTTCCTTGCAGCTCTGTGGGTGGGAGCGCTTCTCGCAGGGCTCCTGGCAGGTGTGGCACCGGATGCCCAAGCGCTCAACATCGATGACATCATCCGGCTAAAGCTCGCCGGCGTGGGAGAAGAGACGATCCTCAGGGTAGTGGAGGACGAGGGGGCAGTATTTTACCTGAGTGTGGAGAACATCCTCGACCTGAAGGACGTCGGGTCGAGCGATGAGTTCATCCGGGCGCTCATGGATACGCGGAATGAGACCGGAGATAGCCCGCAGAAGGAAACCAGCTACAACTACGAGAGCTACGAGTTCTTCGATGATGACGACTATGCCACCGTGTTCATCCATCACTATTATGATCCGTTCGCCTATCACTGGTATGTGTATCCGAGGTTTTACGTCTACTACTCGCCTTTCTGGTGGACGAACTGTGGCTTCTACTTCGGCGGCCATTGGTGCTGGGACTGGTGGGATCCTTGGGGTCCACCCTCATACTATTGCTACGGGCATTACGGCTACGCGCACTACTGCGGCCCCAGCCAGACGGGGGTTTATACCTACAACCCCAAGCGACAGCTAGCTAGGGCCACAGCCCGTCGCTACAGCCGCGAACGCACAATTTACCGGCGCGCTGGCCTGGCCACTGCCCCCACCGCTCCCCAGGCCCGTGCCAGCAACCGCTCCCGGAACGCGCAACTGGCGCGCTCGGCGACGCGCGCTCACCACCCCAGCAAGTCCCAGAGAGCGGCCTATCGATCCCCAACTGCCCGGAGAGACACCCAAGGGGCTCACGAGCGCACTGTTAGCAGAAACCCCTCTTCCACGAAATCGTCACATCCCCAGGGGCGGAATCTGAGTCGCAATCGGCAGTCCAGGGCATCTTCACGCACGAGAACAGCAGCTCCAACATATCAGCGCGGAAGTAGCAGGCGGACTTCGCACCAGAAGGCAGCCAGGGGTTCCGCGAATGGGACCACTGCGCCCAGGTCTTCGGGCCGCAGTCAGGCCGCTCGCAACGTACGCTAGGGAACTTGGGGCATCGCTTGCGAAAGTAGGGCCTGGGATTCCAGGGATACTGCTTCCTGCAACCGCACCAGGGTCTGTCCAAGGCTCAAAGCCAGCTCACTCCGAACTTATGCCACTGCCATCAGTTGTATGTAGCGCTGGGTTCTGGAAACCCGGGCAGGCTGATCCTGTCAGCAGGGGACGAAAGCGCACTGCGGCAATGAATTACACGAGCGTAAAAGGCAGCAATTCTAATTTTGGCAGCTTCCGCCCGCCGCTGAGGACCTTGGGGCGAGGCCCGAGAGGTGAGGAGTCCGGCGCGGGGGAAGTTTTCTGACTTTTTCTCTGGACTCATTCTCCCATCTGCGGTATTCCTATCCTCAATGGAAGCGGAGAGGATCATCCAGGGGCACCGCATCACACCGGGTGATGTTGGGCTGATCCGTGATTTGTTGGCTGCGAACCCGTCGTGGAACCGCAGTCGGCTCTCG
>JAGMDA010000681.1 GCA_023128935.1 Candidatus Eiseniibacteriota bacterium
CTTCTTCCCTATTCCAGAGCTCCGGATGAAGATAGCGCGCCAGTTCCTCCAGGACATCAAAGACCCGGGGGCCGGGCCGCTGAAGGCGATCCTCGTGCACCAGGAAGATACGTGGATTCAGGCCCAGGGACGTTCTTTCCCACGCTTCATTCGACTGCAATATGTGCAACACCGCCTTGTGTACTACCTCCTTGTCACCCCCAGAGAGCGGGCCGAAGATCCCCAGACAAACCTCTGGATCGTGCACGATGATCGCTTCCAACGAGAGTGGACTCCATGCGCTTGGAGCAATTGAGCCAATGTTCTTTCCACCCGCCGCAGTTATCACTGCGTGCAGAAACGATCCAGGCCCCGGCGTCCAATGAGCTCCCTCCATTTCGCCGGCATAGACGCGGGGTCTCGCGCCCGGGTCCAGTCCGGCGGTGCGTTCGATCACATGATCAAGCCGCACGCGCAGGCTATCGGCGAGATGACGTGCCGGTTCCTCTCTGCCGGTGATCTTTCCCACTTCCAGGATGGTTTGAAGGATCTGTTCTAGGTCCCCTCGGGTCTCCAAGGTATAGATCGGTATGCCGAGATGGACTAAGGACTCCATGAATTCTAGAGAATTGCCTCGCGTGGCAAGAACTAGATCAGCCTGTAGCATCAGAATCGATTCCAAGCTCGGGTCGACAACCCCTCCCACTTTTGGGAGATCTTGTACAGCCGGAGGGGAGTTGCAGAAGCGCGTGACCCCAACCACCGCCGCATCGCACTGAACCGCAAAGAGGATCTCGGTAAGACTTGGCGAAAGCGACACGATCCGGGAAGGCGGTTCCTGCCATGCAACCTGGTGACCCAGTACATCTGTGAACACCCGGCGCTCAGCCTGCTGTGGCCGCGCAGACTGCTGAACCGATGTGCCTCCACATCCTCCAAGAAAAGATGCTGCGCTCGGCGGTACCAATAAAATTGAGAAGAGGAGCGCACCCACAACACTCACTGCCGCCCGCATCCTCAGGAAGCCCTCGGACACTATGGCCTTCCTCATCCTCAGGAAGCCCACAGACACTGTGGCATTCCTCATCCTCGGGGAATCCACAGACACTGCGGCATTCCTTACCCTCGGGGAACCCACAGACACTGCGGCCTTCCTCCCTCGCCCTTTTGCACTTGCATGCGGGCACCGAAGACATCGCGGATCATCTTCTCCGTGACTATGTCCGTGGGTGATCCCAAAGCCCAAACTGCTCCACCGTGGAGCACAACCACTTGGTCACAGGTGGCGGCGACAAGATTCAGATGGTGATCAGCTACCAGAATGGCCATATCTTGCTGCTTCGCCAGGGCCTGAAGTCGCTCGTAGGTCTCCTGTTGGTAGCGCAGATCCAGACTCGCCACTGGTTCGTCAAGAAGCAAGATGGGTGTGGTCTGTGCAAGTGCCCGGGCCAGATAAACTCGCTGCTTTTCGCCTCCGCTTAGCGTCTGGAGGGATCTTCCCCTCAGCAGGCCCAAATCCATCGCCGCGAGCGCGCGTTCGATGGCTTCGCGATCTTCTGGCGACGGCGGGGCCAGTGGACCGAGCCAAGGGTAGCGACCCAGCGCAACGGTCTCCTCAACGGTCACTTCAAAAGTCACCTCTGCGAACTGCGGAACGAGAGAGATGTCCCGGGCGATCTCGCGGCGCGAACGCTCTTGCAGAGGGCGCCCCTGTAGAAGGATCTCGCCTGTGGCTTCGCGATGGATTCCGGAGAGGACATGAAGAAGTGTGGTCTTTCCGGAGCCATTCGGGCCGATGAGCGCGGTCAGCATTCCCCGAGTGAGCTGAAGAGAAACGTCTCGGAAGACCTCGCGTTGTCCGTACGATGCCGACAGCCCGCGCGCCGAGAGAAGTACTTCCCCGGTCATCACGGGGCTCCCTGCACTGTGGGTGTCATAGGCGGCATGACCCCTCCCTCGTCTCGTCTATCCCCGCTCGCGACAGGCAGTGCCACCGCATCAGTCTGTATCGTCGCCAAAGCTCACCTTCGGTGCG
>JAGMDA010000682.1 GCA_023128935.1 Candidatus Eiseniibacteriota bacterium
CGGGCGGAACGGCCAAGGCCGCGCAGGGGAGAAGGATCCCTCGGGGAACCCTCTGCCTCTATGGACGCCAGGGCTTCTCCGGCGGAGCAGACCGCTGAGCCCGCAGTTTCCGAATCAGGCCCAGGATCTTTCGTCGCGCGTAATGTCTCACCCGATTTCAGCAATTCAGTCGGGCAATGGCGGGAGTTTGCCAGTCTGCACGTAGATCCGCAGCGCACGAACGATCTCGGCCATGGGGTCCAGGCCCCGGCGGCGCAGAGTGCGAAAGATGCTCATCAGGATCGCTTGCGTTTCAGCCCCCTGGTCCGATTGGTTGCCGTATGTGTTCTTTCGCAAGATCACAGCCGGGCGGATCTCGCGCTCGGCGAAGTTGTTGGTCGAACCCACATCAGCGTGATCGAGAAAGGTGAATATGTCGTGCTGATGGCGGCGAAGGCGCTTCACGAGCCGCTTGGCATTGGCATTGTCAGACGAGGCCTGTGACGTGTCCACTGCGTCCAGCAAGGCAGACAACCGCTTATCCAGCCGCGCCCGGCGAGATGTACAGCTCTCGGACGTCAGGTTCTCAGCATCATCCAATCGAAGCGCATCCCGCAATAGCCGCACCAGCTTCTTTCGAAACGCCAGCCACCCCTCCGACCGATCCTTCTCGGTCGTCGCGTCGATATTGCGAAACAGGTGCGGAAGGCACATCTGCCGGCCGCCACACGTGACCGCGTTGTATGGTCCCCAGAAGTCGGTGATCAGGATCCCCTTGATCGCCTCTGTGAAGAACTCCGAAAGCGCCGGCGATCCTCGGGAACGATTGATCATGTAGAACGTCGCCTTGGGAGCGCAGAAACACCACAGCCACCAGGTCTTGCCCACGACGCGCCAGCCGGTTTCATCGGCGTTCAGTACGCCGGAGGACTTCACCGCCTCACCGATTTGTTCGTGCCAGGGCCGCAGGATGTCGGCGATCCGGTGCGCGTTCTTGACGATGCCGCCTTGGCTGATGGGGAACTGAAGGTGGGCGTTCAAAACCGCTTGGACCTGCGAAAGGGTAATTCCCAGGCCGAAGCGCATCCACGCAACGAATACAACGAGACGATGTCCGAAGGTCGACCCGGGCAGGGCATCGGGCACCGTGGGCTCGACTATCTTCTGACAAGAATTGCAGTAGTACCTTGGGATTGTGTGCTCGACCGCCTCCGTTTGTGTGTCTTGCGGGATGTCCTCTATGATCCGTGTGCGCGTGGCCTTCTGTCCCTGGCAGCGCGTGAGATCCACGCCGTCACAGTTGGGGCAACGAGTGAGGCTGTGCGCTTCAGTGCGATCGATATGTGGCACAACAGCACGGCGGGTTCCAGGATGCCCGGGTTTTGCTCCGCGCTTGGTCTTTCTTCTCTTCCCAGCGCGCGTGGTGGGCTTCTTATAGACCGGCGTGGCCGAGGAGGGCGCGGAGGGAGCCTCGCGCAATCCAGCAAGTCGAGCGGAGAGCTGCAGCAGAATAAAGATGGCCCTTTCCGGGTCGTTCAGTACGAGTTCCTTGGCCTCTTCTTGGCTAAGCTCATAGTCGAGACCGGGGATATCCTTACCTGTTGCTGCGAGCTTCATGGGTCGCACCATACAGATGCGGCTCAGGAAAAAAAGGGAAATCTGCCCTTCTGCAAAACTTTTCTGAAATCAGGTGAGACGTTACCGTCGCGCATGTTCTTCCAGGCTCAGGATGATCTCCTGGTAGTCCAGGGGCGGCAAGAAGGCGACCCTGCCATCACAGTAGAGGGCCATCCTGTCGTCCTGGCTGAAGAGTTCTTCGAAGAGGCGCTCGCGGGTGTGTGCGGCCAGATCCTTGCGGCCGGTCTTGAGTAGGAAGATCTGCACCAATGTATAAGCCATGAGCACGAAGACGAGTTGGTTCACGATCAGGGAGAACTTGGTAGAACGGAACTTGGCTAGATCCCAGAAGCACTTCGTTTGCCTGATCCGTTCCTCGATGGTAGGCCGGAGCTGGTAGTACTGCCGCAGCTCAATGGGCTCATC
>JAGMDA010000683.1 GCA_023128935.1 Candidatus Eiseniibacteriota bacterium
GATGGTTCCACTTGCTTCATCCGCTTATGGCTTCTGACTTGTTTCGGTACAGTCGTGATTCGTGATCAGCCATGCGTTGTCCTACCCTGAATGAACTTCCCTCACCCTCGCCTGCCAAGACCGGCTGGCCATGGACGGAGGAAGGCCTACAGTTGCCGGATACACTGCCAGGTGGGCAACCCTGGCCTCGCGTTGGCATCGTCACGCCGTCGTTCAACCAGGGCCAGTTCATCGAGGAGACCATCCGCTCGGTGCTGCTGCAAGGCTATCCGGACCTGGAATACATCATCGTTGACGGTGGTTCGACGGACGGCAGTGTGGACATCATCCGCAAGTACGAGCCGTGGTTGGCATACTGGGTGAGCGAGCCGGATAGGGGGCAGAGCCAGGCCATAAACATGGGCTTTCGCCGATCAAAAGGCGATATTCTCGCCTGGCTGAACTCAGATGACTTACTGGAGCCGCTTGCTGTCTGCATGGCCGCGGCCTACCTCACTGTCCATCCTGAGGTGGGCATGGTATACGGAGATCGCACAATCGTAGATAGTACCGGGAATAGGATCAGTTACCGTCTCTCACCCAGCTTCTACCGTTGGCAGCTTAGATACCGCTCCGGTATTGCTCAGGAGTCGGCGTTCTTTCGCCGCGATCTGTTCTACGCAGTTGGGGAACTCGACGAGTCCTTACACTACTCGATGGACTATGACCTTTGGTGGAGATTTATTCGCCGGACGCGGATTCATCATTTGCCCGTGCTTATGGGGGGTTACAGAGCTCACGAGGCTTCGAAATCCATCATGGTTGCTAGGCCAAACAACACGGCCGAATATGTGGGTCGTTTGAGGAGTGAGGTGTTGCGGGTACGACGCAAATACATGGGGAGGGACTGTAATTCATTTGAAAGGAAGATTCTACCGCTAGTTTGGAAAGGAATGGAATATCTCGAGAGACTATCAGGATATAAGCATCGAAAATGGGCTCGTGCTCACCGTTTGCGGGAAAGAGCGATGGGAGGATAAACGGGAAAATGTGGGCTCTAAACTCCGATAGCACGGAACCGAGTCGGGAAACCATAGCAACGTTTCTTCATTTTGGGTTCCTCCCGCGCGTCTCATCGGACGTACTCGATGAGCCATGGGCAAAACTCCTCGGGGCACAACAGGATGCCGAACAAGCTACGACAGAAGAATACTCGATCCTTGTCAAGCGCGGCGAATGTATATTGAGAAGTCTATTCGAGACCCCAGCTGGAAATCACCACATCGTTCCTCTAAGCGGAGGGCTGGATTCTCGTGCGATTCTTGGGGGCCTTCTCACTGCTGGACTGAAAGATCGGATTACTACAATTACGTTTGGGGCTCCAGGGACCTACGACTTAGAGATTGGTCGATACGTTGCTCGTCGGATGGGGTTACGCAATGAGCTTATCGACCTGACTCAGGTTCCCCTGAAGCAGCAGTTTCTGCAAGAGACTGTGTCCGAAGGTGCGGCATGGACCTGGCTGTTTGATGGGTTCTATCAGCGGCAGATTGCCAAACGATTCGGGAAAGAAGTGACCTTTTGGAGCGGCTATATGGGAGAAGCTTTGACCGGCAAGGACCTCCGCCCTC
>JAGMDA010000684.1 GCA_023128935.1 Candidatus Eiseniibacteriota bacterium
GCGGACCCCATAGGCGCAGAGCGAGGCGAAAGCTCTGGGTTCCCGGTCGAACCTGCTGTGATACAGAAAGCCGGCGGCGCGTAGTCATGGAACTCTCCAGGTGCCACACGATACTCAACCATCAATGATAGCACATCAGGGCCAGCAGGCGTGAATCCCCATCGTGCACTCCAACAGTACAACCATCTCCCTGACGTGACAGTTGTCTGCGACACATTAGGGGCGGCGCAGCGAGTCGAGAAAGGCTCGCGCGGCTTGGGAGCGCGGATTGAGCTGCAGGGCCCTCCTGCCCATCAAGGAGGCCCTGTCAATCTCCCCCCCGGCTGCCAGGACCTGCCCCAGCAACAGGAGCGTTGCTTCCGAGGCGGGTTGAAGGGCCAGGGCCCGCGTGAGCAACCGCCGAGCCTCAGTAGTCCGCTTCATTTCAAAGAGCAGACGCCCAGCCTGACGCGCCGGATGAGGATCAAAGGGGAACATCTTGAAGGACGACAGATACTCGGCCAAAGCATCCTCTTTGCGCTGTTGCTCCAGGTAGTAGTCAGCCAATGCACTGTGCGCGTCATTCAACTCCAGCTTCTTTCGGATAACCGCCCTGGCAAGTTGTATAACTTTCTCTTCCCCCTGTGAAACATAGGTGCCGATCAGGTCTCCCGTCCTTCGATAAGGCCATTTCTGTTTCAGCATGTGCACGCGCTGGTCACCGATCTCGAGATCCAAGGACGTCACACCCACCAGTGTTGCGTTTTCCTGGAGAGACAGTTTCCGCTCCAGGCGCCATTCCCGCTGGGGCGCCACCAGGCCCAGCTCGAAGATCCGGCGCGCCAGGAACTCCGCAATGGTATAGTTTCCCCGCAGACTGAGGTGGAGATGCTCCAGGAAGAAATCGTCTCCGGGAATTCCCTCCGCCGCTTCCGCCATGAACAGGGAATCGATCGCGATCAGGGGAACATCCGTACACCCCGCAACGGAGCGGATGACGCGCAGGATTCCCGATGGGGCACGAAAGGGCACTATGTCGAAGTCACGCGCCGCTACATACTCGCGCAACGCGGCCCGCTCGCGCCCCAATTCATCCAAGATACGCGCCTTCAGGAACCTCGCTGCCGCGTGAGTGCCATCAAGATCTACCGCCCCCTCGCTTGCCCTGTATGCGCCCTCTAGATCCCCATCCCTGTCCTTCCTTGCAGCAGCGCGCATGAAACGGTCAAACCGCTCACCGTTAGGGAAATCGGTTGGATGGGCCGAATCAAACGGGGGTTGTGACCGCAGGTTCGAGGAAACCTCACAGAGCAGGACGGGCACTCCCTCGGCTGCCGTCAGACGAATAATCCCGCACAAGTTGCTCTCCAGAATGGATTCCGCTGCCTGGCGCAGGGGGCTGCCTGCGTGGATCTCGCGTTCGGCGGCCATCGTGTTCATCACGTTCCTGCCAGTAGGCAAACCCTCCCGGGCATGGCCGACTTTTAGAATCTGGCGGATTACTGCCGAGATCCTCAGATCCAGGAAGAAGCGCATGAGCGGGACGATCCCGGGAAGCCTGCCCAGTGAGCAGACCGATCCCACACCCAGGGCTCCATAGAATTCATT
>JAGMDA010000685.1 GCA_023128935.1 Candidatus Eiseniibacteriota bacterium
GCTCGCGCAAGAATAACTTCCCGTTCTTGCGCGAGCCCTTAGCCGGCCACAGTGCATCACATACTTCAAGGAGGTGCCGCATTTCCACGCCTCGCGAAGCCAGCCGTCCGTCCAATTGGATCCGGCATCCCGGGTCGGTGGTCACGACGAGCTCGGCTCCGGTAGAGACCAGTTGCTCCGCCTTGCGGTCCCCGAGAGACGCGGCCATGGCGGGCTGGAGCAGGGCATAGATGCCTGCCGCACCACAGCACAGATCCGCCTCGGGCGTCGGCACTCTCTCGAGACCCGGCAGATGATCCAGAATGGTCCTGGGGCATTCCGCCACCTGTTGCACGTGGCGTAACTGACACGGCTCCTGGTATACGACCCGAGGCAAATCCACGGACTGATCGGCGGGCGCAGGGCCTTCGTCATTGCCCTGCCCGGTAGGCGCAGGGCCCTCGTCATTGCCCTGATCGGCAGGCGCAGGTCCCTCGTCATTGCCCTGCTCGGCAGGCGCAGGTCCCTCGTCATTGCCCTGATCGGCAGGCGCAGCTCCTTCGTCATTGCCCTGCTCGGCAGGGCTGGCCCCACCCCGTTCGGCCAGGATCTCGCTGACATCCCGGACACGGGCTGAAAAGCGGCGGGCTGATTCGGCGTAGAGGGGATCGTCAGCCAGGAGATCGCCGTAGCCCTTGAGCGCCGCTCCACAGCCTGCCGATTCAACGAGGATAAACCCTGAACCAGTGGCTTCGAATGCCGCGATGTTCCGCCTTGCCAGGGCGCGCGCCTGCTTGAGTTCACCGTATTGCTGGTGCAGCGCGCCGCAGCAGGTCTGACCCTTCGGCGTGCTGTAGACCACGCCCATCTTGTCCAGGAGCGAGTACCAAGCACTAAGCACCCCGGGAAAGATCACTGGAGTAACGCAACCCCGGAAGATCAGCACCGGATCCCCCACATCCAGCAGGGGAACCATGGATTCTGCGCCCGCGGCATCCGATCGCTCTTCCTGAGCCCGGAGCCATTTTCGCTGCTTCTCTAGTACGCTGCCCTCAGCACTCCGATCTTTGCCAGACGCTCGGCGCACCGAGGACAGCAGGTGCAGGAAGTGGGGCCGATGCGCCTTCGGGAAAAGCACCCTCACGATCAGACGAGCCAGTGGTGAACACCCCACGCAGCGCACGGCCCGCAGGGTCAAGGCCAGCAACCGAGGGCGCGGGAAGATGCTCCGCAGTGAGAAACGCAGAAGGCGCGGGGGACTCTCCCCCGGCGGCCTGGGGAGTCGATCGCGGACCTCTGTGATCAGAGATCCGTAGCGAACCCCTGAAGGACAGGCCACCTCGCAGGCGCGGCAGAAGAGGCAAAGATCCAGTAGCCGCCATGCTTCAATCGCTTGATCATGATCCCCATCCTCACCGGCCTGACCCGTCAGTGTGCGGAGGAGCATAATGCGACCTCTGGGCGAAAGGCCTTCCTCGAATGTCTGTCGATAGGTTGTACACGCTTCCAGGCAGAATCCGCACTGGATACAATCCCGCAGCACCTGGCCCTCGAACAGCTGGCTGGTGCTCACCTCACCGCCCCCCCCATCGCACGCTCTTGTGGCCACGGCATCAGGACGCCGCGAGGATCAAAGACCATCCGGATGTGCTGCATGCGCTCCTGCAGGACGGGCGATACACCCCAGGCGTCCCAGCCCCACAAGGGATGGTTTGGTGCACGGTCCAGAGCGCGGTATCCTCCGATCTCCCGGACCACGCCGGCAACATCCAGCAGCAGCCTGCGGGCGGCAACCTCCTGGAAACCCGGTTCGAAGGCGAAACGCACCAGTCCGACGCCAAGGTGGCACTGGACGCGATGGGTCCAGCTATGGCGGCCACCCGCTGCACACAGATCCAACACGCGGCGCGCGAGGCGACAAGTTCTCTCGGGAGAGGTCACGATGCGCCCGACGAGCGCGGCCCGCCCCCAGTGGAGAGCGTCAGCCGCCTGCCGGCGGCGCGCCAGGGCTTCCTCGGCCTCAATCTTCTGGAGGTGGATCTCACTGGCGGCTCCCGCCTTCACAGCGCGCAGTTCCTTCTCGATGGCCTGCAACTCCCGCCATCTGCGGTCCACCGCAACGCGGCCACCGTCGAGCCCGATCAACAGCGATCTACCCTCGGGCCCAGTTGCCAGATCGATCAAAGACCACCCGAGCGGCACTGCCCACAGGCGCGATGCCAGATCGAGCAGTGA
>JAGMDA010000686.1 GCA_023128935.1 Candidatus Eiseniibacteriota bacterium
GAACGCGATCCGACCGTCAGCAATCTGGTCAATCGGTGGGGCGTATTCTGCATAGCTGGATGCGTTGTCCGTGAAAAGGCCCTGGCCCCCTGGTGTTGGCACGTAATGGGCTCCTCCGTGAAGCGTGCAGCCATGTTGACCCGTCTCATCGGCTCCAGTGCCTTCGAACAGCCATCTGGTCTTCAGGCAAGCAACTGGATGCTCGACGCAGTCCTCGTCCAACACAATACTCCAGTCCACTAGATCAAGGCTGGCAGAGAACCCCCAATCGAAGATCTCCAGGTTCGCGCCTACCTCGCCCACGATGCCGAGTGACCACTGCGTGCAGTATTCGCTCCGGGGGGCCAGATAGACGGTACCGCTCTCGCCAACATAGGGCTCAAGGGCGACATAGGGGCCGGCCACTGTGTAGACCATGAAGGAAAGGCGAGGCTCTAGGTAGACACGACACTCCTGCCCGATCTGATCGGATACCTCCAAGGAGCAGACCTCCCCGCTGAGATTCTTATCGTAGACCGTCTCGAAGCCGCCTGTATCGGTCCAGCGAAAGCCCACCTCAATGGAGTTGTCCGCAGCGACGCCGCCGGTCAGGCTCACAGCTCCGGAAGCGGAGGCCTCGGCACCGAGGAGCAGATCAAACTCGGGACAGATGACGATCGGCACCCAACCCGCCTGGATGTAGATCGGCGTGCTTGCGGGTAGGTCAGAAATCAGCTCGACTTGGCCATGTACCCCGCTTGTGGCATACAACGCCAGTTCCACGAGGATGTCGAAGTCGAGGTCGCCACTAATGATCGCATGAAACTCCTGTAGACCATGATCGAAGTGTCCGTCGAGATCCAGATGCGGAGCAAAACAGAAGGAGCCGTTCTCAATCTCAAGATGGGCGTCCGAGCCGAGACTGATCCCTAGGCCATCCAACGTGAAGAAGATATCTCCACTCCCGCGTTCATCGCGAAAGAGCATTGCAGGATGCACATAACCAACCTCACCCTTCTGCTGGCTCTGTACCAGGTCGAACTCCAAAGGACCGGACCAGCTGAAACCACCCTCCAGGATCACTTCCGCCAGAACGGCGTCCTCGGTCTGGACCAGCACCGAATCGCCAGCGACCTCGATGGAGGCAACGCGTCGAAGATAGCCACCATTCTCCGTACCCACGAGAATATCCCTTTCCCCGAAAGGTAGATTCTCTGGGTCGCCCGCACTGGCGTCAAACACAATGAGCCTGGTGTCGATGCTTGCAACTGAGATGCCTGAAACCTCATCAATAACCACAGTCTCGTCTGAGATCACCGTGACAGGCTCCTCGGGCTTTGAGGGGTCATTTGAGCATGCTGGGATGAAAGCCAACCCCAACAAGACAAGAAGCCAACACCGATTACCAGATAACAGTTTCACGGCACCCTCCTTCCAGGCCTAACACGCGCGTACAATCTGCGGGCTGGCTGACGGGAGCCAGCGCGAGCACGGACCGTGACAGAATAGTCCGATGCGTTCATGTGCTTGCTATCATCCCAGACATGGGCCGCTACTGGGATAGGCATTGGATTCACCGGTAGCAGGACTTGATTCGTCCCCATGATGTTTGAATTGTGGGAGTTGATCCTTCACGCCAGACCTCTAGCATCTCAATCGTGAGTCCGATTTGCGGGGAATCCGAGGCCCGAGAGGCGATCCAGCATTGGGTCGCAGCGCCGGAGAAGCACGGGGCCGCAGCTGTGTCTGAGACCTATTCGGATCCTCCCTCCCATTGAACGTCGATTGATCTTCCTGAAACGTTCCATTCGATGACCACGGAGTACCAGACGGGCTCCCAGACATCCTTGTTTGTCTTGAGCGTCCACTCGGGTGCAGCATTCTCTTGAACAAACCACATCTTTCCGTCTGTTGGGTTGAGACGGACACTGAAGTCACCGAGGAGATGTCCTGAGTGATTGCTGTTGATGATACAGATTGGATTGCCGTAACCCGGAGAATAGGCGAACGTATCAGCAACAGTGAATTCGAACGCGATCCGACCGTCAGCAATCGAGTCAATCGGTGGAGCGTAGTCAGCATAGCTGGAGGCGTTGTCCGTGAAAAGGCCCTGGCCCCCTGGTGTTGGCACGTAATGGGCTCCTCCGTGAAGCGTGCAGTTATGTTGACCCGTCTCATCGGCTCCAGTGCCTTCGAACAGCCATCTGGCCTCCAAACAATCAGCTTGAGCTGGGCCGACTGACGATGTAAGCAGGAGTGCGGCTAGGATCGACAGCCTCAGTAGACCATTGCGCGTCATATTGTCCTCCGAGCAGGATTGACCGCGAGGGCGAATCATCCATGACTTCTGGAATTCAAAGCCGGCCACAGCCACCCTTGCCTGAGTCCCTTAACCATCTCACCTCGCTACCTCTGCTCAAGACCTGGGGCGAGGCAGGGTGTGAGCACTGGATGCGACTGGTCCCTCCCTGTTTCCTCTTCTGTCTACGTACCACGCACATGTGAGCCGAAAATGCCGCACGTTCTTTGGCGGAGATAGATTGAGGAGGCGGAGAACCCTAATCAATCCGGCTGTGCCGTGAATCGAGATCGGGCGTTAGAGGTAGGTTAACTAGCGCGAGTCGTCGAACACATCCGAAAGGAATGAGGCCCCGTCAGTGGATTCCAGCAGTTGCTGCACGAGGATTCGGGTCTCGGGATCGCCTTTGCAGTGGTATTCGAGGAATTGCTCCCGATCAGTGACGCGGAGTTCCCGCGCCGCATGATAGAGTTCCTGGGCTTGCTTCCACTGTTGTATGTCTATGCGTGAAGACATCGTACTGGTCCTCAGGGTGATTCATCGATGGGCACACCTCGCTGGATCAGCTGATTCCGCATCCATGCGATCGCAAACTGGGCCTCTCGGCGGACAGTTCCAATGGAGGACCCGAGTTCTGAAGCGATCTCCTTCCAGGTGAAGCCATCGAGATACCGAAGTGTGAGGATCCGAGCCTTGCTCTCTCCCGTCTCATCGTCGATCCGGGCCAGTTCCTGAAGCGCCCAGCTCATGTGACGCAGCGTCTCAGCGTCGCGCTCGTCCGTCTGCAGATGGTGATCCTCAAGCGGAACCGCAGTCTTGTAGCCGTGCGTCTCGCGGGTCTTCTGCCTACGATGCAAATCGTTGAGCACGGAGCACAGGGCCTTTGTCCAGAGAGCATAGAGGTGATCGCGGTTCTCGGCGGTGGGCAATCCACCGCCGCGCGGAAACTTCACCGCGGCCCGGCTGACCAGGGATCGGGTGTCCTCTGGCCCGCCCGGGATGTCCCCGTACCTTCGACGCAGCGCCGAAGCACGACGCCGGAGACCCTCCCAGAGAGTTGGGCTCTCATCCATCCAGGACCTCCCTACGCATCGATCAGAGCCGAGCTCTAACTCGCCCCTCCATTCATATACCACGCGCAAGGCTCCCGGAACTACCAAAGGCGCCGCGTAATCCTATCTCCCACAATCTGATGAACCCCCCAACACGATCCAGGGGAATGTGTTGGGGGTGTTCGACCCCTCGCGCGCAGGCCCGCGTGCCGCCTGCCGGCGGGCAACACGACAACTGGCAAACGGGTGGGCTCGATGCCTCAAGGAAGCTCGCTGCTCCAGCTTCAATCCCGCCTCCTTCACCGAAGCATCAGCAGCCGGAATCTGCTACACTTCGCTCACACTTGGTTTGATCCTCATCGTAGTCAGTACGGCAGGCGCTTGGACCGTCCGAACAGCGGTGGCATGTGAGGTGGCTCGCGTGGAGGACTCAAACGTGTCCGGCGGCAGCGAAGATCGACCGCGCACCCACTATTCCCAAGATGCGGGGCGTGACAAGCTGGCCCCCCCGATCCGCATTGGCCGCTACCCCGTCGTCGGGGAACTTGGCCGCGGCGGAATGGGTGTTGTGTACTTGGCGGAGGATCCCGCCTTCCCTCGCCAGATCGCAATCAAGGTGCTTCCATCTGAGTTCGCGACCGAACCAGCAAGCTCCAGTCGCCTGCACAGAGAAGCAAGGCTTCTCGCAACGATCAACCACCCGAACATAGCGACGGTCTACTCCCTGGAAGAAGATGACGGCCACTCATTCCTCACGATGGAGGTCGTAACGGGATGCACTCTGGCAGAGCGGATCGCTGCAGGCCCTTTGCCGCTGGCCGAAACCATGCACGTAAGTCGTCAGGTCTTAGCTGCGCTGGAGACCGCCCATCGAAAAGGCATCGTCCATCGTGACCCGAAGCCCTCGAACATCATGGTTACCGAGGATGGCCATGTGAAAGTGCTTGACTTTGGGATCGCGAAGGACGCCGGCGGCGAGCACAGCGACAGCAGCGCGTCTGTCACGGACCCAGCAGCCTCTCTGGGAGTCATGGGTACCCCCGGCTACGCGAGTCCGGAGCAGCTTCGTGGGGACCCTGTGGACCGCCGTACGGATATCTGGGCGTTCGGGTGCATCCTCTATGAGTGCCTAGTGGGTGAGAGGGCTTTCCCGGGAGGGTCATGTTCGGAGAAGATCGCGGCATCTTTGGAGAGAGAGCCTGATTGGATCGCGATCCCGAAAGAGACCCCGGAGGATATCCGGGTCGTCATGGCCCGATGCATAACCAAGGCACCAGAGGAGCGCTTTCAGTCGGTAGTTGATCTGCACCAACAGCTCAGGCTGGCGGCGCGTCAGGTGGAAGAATCATCCGAGGAGATGGCGCGAGCGCCTTCGCGGAGCCACCAGCCCACGTCCCCGCCTCGCGCGAACCGAAACATCCGGCTGGGGTTAGTAGCCTTGGCTGTGGTCGTGCTCATGTTCGCTGTCTGGCAGATCGCAAGGCACGTCCTCCTCTCCCGGGCGACCTACGTTGTCGACGGTTCCACCATCACTGGAAGGGCCCCTCTTCTCGGCAAACTCTGGTCCTACAACCACGAATCCCCGGTACGCGTTCACACGCTCACGCCGTGGACGGATAGGAGGATGGTGGTCTACGGCCTTGATGTCGACGGGCCTGACGCTGGACAGATCTTCGTTCGCGATCTGACTTCTGGAAAGCTCGATTGGCAGGCTGGGCCGGATCTGGATGAGATTGCAAAAGTCTTCGGTCCAGAGAGGAACGGGATGGGCGCTTTCCGCTGCCGTGATATCCGCTTCGTCGATCTTAATGGAGATGGTGAGCTGGAACTCCTGGCGCACTACGGTCACAAGCTCGGTTCTGCATCAGGAGTGAGTATCCTGACGCGGGGCGGAACGGTCATCGGTAGCTACTACAATCTAGGCCTTCTGTACGTAATTCACATCGAGGACCTCGATCTTGACGGGAAAGAGGAAATCCTTCTGGCAGGGACCAACAACGTGCCAGCCTATCAGGGCGCGACGATCATCCTGCTCGATGACCAACACTGCCATGGGGCAGCAGTGGATCCGCTGTGGCATCTGGATTGCTCCCTGGGAGATTCGTCACTCGTGCGAGTGGTCTTCCCCCACTTCGAGCAGGCATACATGGACTTGCTCAAAACGACCCGCTTGGTGGCTACATATCTGACGACGACGCGAAATGCCGAAGGTGACGTAGAGATCAGTGCAACGCTTGGTTGTGATCGGGCACCGCACGTCGTTACCTTGGATCAGCACCTCAATCCGCTCGGGATTACCATGTCGGATGCCCTCGCCGTCGAGACGATTGAGTGGCCGCAGGAGAAGCGGGAGGTGTTCCTGAGTTCCACCCACTCCAGGAATTGGCTGGCTCGGCACTACCGGTATGGAGTTCTGGGGTCTCGCAAGGGCGATGACTGACGCAGACAAGAGCCAGGATTCGCTTTGCATTGAGAATCCGACCCGGGCGACGGCAAGTACCCGTGAGGATCAAGTCCGACTTGGTTCCTCGCCCGGCGGTCTTGCTGTGTTCTTTGGCGTCACGAGCGCGCTGAACCGGTACCTTATTGCTCAGATGTACTTGATACTCGGCAAGCAGGAGCGTTCCGGGGCCGCGGTTGACATCCACGCATCCG
>JAGMDA010000687.1 GCA_023128935.1 Candidatus Eiseniibacteriota bacterium
CCCCCCCCCCCGCGGGCCATGGAGTATAACGATGAACGACTCAACTACTCCTGCAGCGGCATCTAATCATCCGGGCAATGGTCAGGGGTTTCATCTCAATGAGGACCTCTGCCTGGATCTGATCCATGAGCTCCTTTCCACGGACGAGTGCGAAAGGGCCTTGTCTCATGCCGCAGAGTGCCCGCGGTGCGAAAGACTCCTTCAGGAGATGGTTGGCGAACACGAACGCCTACGGGCTTTGGGGACAGTTCGAATTCTGTCTGCAGCTGAGGCTGACCGACCCATTGACACTCCCAAAGCAGAAGACCTCCGGCGCTGGAGCGCCTTATCAGATCTGTGGAAGACGCTGTGGGCGCCGCTGCGTGGTGGACGGCTTTGGCAGCCCCGTTCCGGTCTCCTGGTGGGTGTGGTGGCTGCGGCGGTGGTTGTCTTGCTGCTTGCGAGGTCTCAGGTGGGAGAATCTCCAGACACTGAGCTGCTTCACATGTTGCCCACGCGGGCGAGCGATATCCAGTTCAGAGCGGCCACTAGGGATGCAGCAGGCGGGGCGCTGGCCGTCGCACTCGAAGCATACGGGGCGCAGGATCACGAGCGAGCCGCGCAGCTGTTGCAGGAGATTGAGGTTCTGGGGCAGCTGGACACAATCCGCAAGATCTACCTCGGGAATGTGCTCGCGTGGCAAGGAGAGTATCAGCGCGCAGTATCCGTATTGCGCACCGTTTCCGTGCGGCTGTTGCCAGATCCTTGGAACGCTGAGACGCGCTGGACCTTGCATGTTGCCCTGAGGAAATCGGGTCACAAGGCAAGCGCGGATTCCCTTCTCCGTGTCCTAGCCGATGAACCCGGCGAGATTGGCCAGCGCGCCCGCGATCTTCTAGGATCGGGAGGCTCCAGGTGAGGTCTGCCGACACTACACCCTGCGCTCCGCATCTTGTCCGGCTGGCATTCCTCGGGTTCATGATCCTGACTCTTCCCTCTCCATCGCTGGGCGGGAGTGCGCCTGCCTGCCACCCTGATTCGCTATCGCGCCGCATTGTGGAGTTGCGGGCTGAGGGGCGTTTCATCGAAGCGCTGGACCTCGCACGGAATCTGTTGGCGCTGGTGGAGAGGGATTCCGTGGCCAAACCTTGGGAGGCTGGGGACGCAGACAGACTGATCGAGACCCTTGAGTTCATCGTCCGACTTCCACCTGAAGCGCGGAGTGACTTATCACAGGAGGCCCGTTTGGCCCAAGAGGCTGATGAACATGACAAGCATGGCGAGTATGCGCAGGGAGCTAATCTGGTACGCCGGCAGCTGGAGATCCGCAGGCGTCATCTGGGTGACCGGCATCCCGAAGTTGCGGGAAGTCTTCAGTACCTGGCATTTCTCCTCAAGTGCCAGGGTGACTATGCCAGTGCTGAGCCCCTCTACCGGGAGGCCATAGAGCTGCGCCGGGAACTGCTTGGTCCGGAGCATCCGGATTTGGCCTGGAGTCTCAACGACCTTGGGGTGTTGCTACTGCGACAGGGCGAGAACGCACGTGCGGAGCCTTTGATCAGGGAGGCGCTTGCAATCAGCCGCGGGGTCTTGGGAGAAGAGCACGAGCTGGTGGCACCCTGCATGAACAACCTCGCAGCCTTGTACTGGCGGCAGGGTGACTATGTTCGGGCCGAGCAGATCATGCGTGAGGCCCTCGCCATCCAGCGCCGGCTCCTTGGCGGGGAACATCTCGGCACTACGACCCTGCTGGGCAATCTGGCGTTTCTGCTGTCGATTCAGGGCGACTATGCGGCGGCCGAGCCTCTGTTCCGAGAGGTGCTGAGGCTGCGCCGCAAGCACCTTGGGAATGAGCACCCCGATGTGGCAACGAGCCTGAATGCACTGGCCAGGTTTCTGTATCACAAGGGTGAACCTCAGGCGGCCGAGTCGCTCTTCCGGGAGACGCTGTCCATGCGAACGGAGCTGCTGGGAGAGAGCCATCCAGACGTGGCGGTGACGCTCAGCAACCTGGCCATGTGTCTCCAGGACAATGGTGATGCTGCTGGCGCAGAGCGACTTCTCCGACAAGCTCTCGCGTTGTCGAGGAGCAATCTGGGAGAGAATCATCCAGACATCGCCCAGAATCTCTATAATCTGGCTGAAGTCCTCATGATTCGTGGGAGGTTGGATGAGGCCGAGGCCCTCTCGCGCAAGGCACTGGATATGCAGCGACGGCTTGTCGGTGAGCAGCACCCCTGTGTGGTCGGGACGCTGGAACTGCTCGCCCGCTGCCTGTGCTTGACAGGCGAGCTGGCGGCAGCCGAGCAGATCCAATCACAGGCAGCCGACATCTTCGAGACGGCACGTCTCCGCGCTGGAAGTGGTCTAAGGCGGGCGACATTCCGAGCCTCGCCCTATTCGCAACTGGCCGCAAATCGGCTCCTGTTGGGCAAGGGCGATGCAGCCTGGCCGGCGGCCGAGAGGGCGCTGGGGCGCGCCTTGGCAGATCTCCTCATCGCCTCCCATCAGAGGCCGCTCAGCTCTCTCGAGGTTGCCCGGGAGGATTCCCTCAAGCGGGCCCTAAGCCAATTCGAAGGGCAGCTGCTGGCTCTCCAGACCGCATCTCGCGCCGACACTTTCGATGGCGCCGACACTTCCGATAGCACCGACACTTCCGATGGCGCCGACACTTTGGATGGCGCCGACACTTCCGAGGAGAGAGCGCGTTGCCTTGAGGAAGCGCGTACACGCCTTCTGGCGACGGAGGCTTCATGGATTGCCTTTCAGCGTAACATTGCCCTCAAGTATCCGATCCCAGAGGGCAGAGCCTTCCCCCTTGAGCGCGTCCAGGCGGTTATTCCTGAACGGACGGCGCTCTTGGGATGGTTGGACGTCGACGGGGGATGGTTGGATGCCGACGGGGGTCGTGAGTCACGTGTTGTCTGGGGCTATGTCATTCGGGGGTCAGGGCCCGTGAACTGGGTCCGCCTTAAATCGTCGGCTCACGGCGGAGACGATTCTCCTTCAGCCGAGAGGGCGCGCGACTTTCGCGACGCGCTTAGAATCGCCGGATCCTGGCCGTTCCGGGTGACATCCGTGGCCAGGACCAAGGCGGAGGCCGGGAGCCTGTGGGCAGAGTGGATGGCACCCCTCATGCCCAGCCTAGACGGGGTTGAGAACCTGGTCGTCATCCCCTCGGGCCCGATGTTGGGGATCCCGGTCGAGAGCCTTGTGAATTCCGACGGCATGTACCTTGTCGATCGCTGTGCGATCTCCTATGCCCCTTCGGCAACCATCCACACCTGGCTGCGGGAAAAGGCGCTGCCGGAGCATCAAGGGGTGCCGGAGTGGCGCGCTCTGCTCGTGGGTGACCCTCCCTTCGCACCGGATCACCTGGCCGTCATGGCGCGGGAGAAGGAGGGAGACGAGACCCAAGCCGGAGATTTTCTCGCGTCGGCCGCGCACCATCTTGAACCGACGGTTCTGCGGAGTGCTGTGGCCGGCAATGACGAAGCCCTGGCTGCACTCCCGCGCTTGCCTGGGACGCGTGAGGAAGTGCGCAGGGTGACTCATGCCGTTCCAGAGGCGTTTATTCTGCTCGGGGCTGAAGCCACAGAGCAGGAGATCGTTCGTATGACGGAGTCAGGAGAACTGCGCACATTTCGTATCATTCATCTGGCGACACATGCACTTGTAGATGACGAGCGGCCAGAGCGGTCGGCCTTGGTTCTCTCGCGGGTGGGTCTGCCGGATCCGCTTGAGGCAATCATGGCCGGAACACGGATCTTCGACGGCCTCCTTACGGCAAGGGAGGTTGTCCGCGAGTGCACCCTGAATGCAGAGCTTGTGACCTTGAGCGGTTGCCAGACCGCAATAGGGAAAGAGGCAGCGGGGGAGGGGTACATCGGCCTCGCCAACGCGTTCCTCCAAACCGGAGCGCGGAGCCTCCTGGTCAGTCTCTGGAAGGTTGAGGATGAAGCTACGGCGCTGTTGATGGGACGATTCTACGAGAACCTGACAGGTACCTATGGCGACGAGCGCGGGGCAGGTACTAAGGCCGCGATGCCCAAGACCCAGGCGCTCCGGGAAGCCAAGCGCTGGTTGCGAACCTATGTGGATCGGCAAGGGGTTCAGATCTACCAGCACCCAGCCTACTGGTCCGCTTTCATCCTAATCGGTGTGTAAGTGGAGACATATGCCCCTATTTGATCAGCACAAGGCTCCTTGTTTTAATCTTGTCGCTCCAAGTAAGGCGCGCGAAGTAAATGCCACTTTCGATTCTTGCCCCGTTCTCGTTCGTCCCGCTCCAAACCACCGCGTAGTTTCCTGACGGCTGTTTCGCGTTGACCAATGTGCGCACCAGCCTTCCCGCAGGATCATACACCTTCAGCGTCACCCGTGAGGTCCCAGTCCCCGGGATGGCGTAGGTGATCCTGGTAGTCCCATCGGAAGAACTGGGAGCAGTGGCCGCCAAGCTGAGTCGCGTCGGGAGAGGAGCATCTTCGGGGTCTATAGCCTGTTCACCGCATCCGATGCCGAGTGCGCCGATCAGATCGCAACCCGCGGGAGAGTTGTCGGGCGCGCAGGGCGACTCGTAGTCGATGGCGTAATCCTCCTCAATCATGGCGCAGAACATCGGGTCCGCACAGATGTTGCCGTTTACACCGAGCTGATCCGCGATGATATCCACCCAGTCGCCGCCGGCGTTGCCGTAGATGTCGCAGCAGGCGAGGACGGGGATGCTGTTGGACATGGCGAGGAATGAACTCCCGACAGGACTGAAGGCGATGATTGTGTTCTCCAGCTCGGGGTTGGCATTGTCGATGCAGAAGAACCCAGCGCCACTAGTGGCGGAGTTCTCCACGATTGTACAGCCGTCTATTGTGGGAGATGCCTGATAGCAGTAGACAGCGGCACCTCCGGTGGCGGAGTTGCGCGCGAGGATGCAGTTGACCAGAGTCGGGGAGGCGATGAGGCAGTAGATTGCGCCGCCCAGGGTACTGTGCGCGTTCTTGACCGTCACGCCCTCGAGCAGTGCATCGTGCCCCTCTCCCGAGTCGAACCGGAATCCCCGATGCGGCTCACTTTGGCTGCCCTCGCAGTCAATGATGCACACCTCTGGGTTCCTGCTCTGAGATCTCACCGTGAGAACCTTGCCCAGGAAGCTGATATCCCGGTTGCCCTCGCCGGTGAATACGCCGTCGGTCAGCTCGATCATGCCGCCGTCAAATGCAGCGTCGATCGCGGCCTGGATGGTGGGGAAGTCGCCGGTGCCGTCGGGCTTGACGATAACCGGCACCCCGCAGGCCACGGGCCAGGCGCCGATGAGCCCACACGCCGGGTTGTTGTCAGGAGCACACGGAGAGTCGTCCCGGATGGTGAGGTCGCCGAGTTCAGGGTCGCAGAATACCGGGTCCTCGCAGAAGTTCTCATTGATGCCGAGTTGGCCTTCGATGCAGCCCACCCAATCGCCTCCAACATTTCCGTAGACATCGCAGCAGCCGAGTGTCGCGCTACTGGTGCCGTCGCAGCTCACAGGCGGCTCCTCTAGGCTGGAGACGTTGAAAGCGATGATCGTATTGTCCAGCGTGGGGGTCGAAGCATCCCGGCAGCCGATCACCGAACCGGCGGTCCAGGCTTCGTTGGCGTAGAAGGTGCAGTTGGTCAGTGTCGGGGAGGCATTATTGCACATGATCCCGGCGGCCCAGCCCTCCCAATCGATCTGGTTCTCAGCGAATGTGCAGCGCGTGAAGGTGGGGGATGAATCCTCACACAGGACTCCAGCAGCTTCCATGTATGCGAAGTTATGCGCGAAGATGCAACTGATCACCGTCGGGGAGGAGTTATTCGCGCACGCGATGGCACCCCCGCCGGATACATCCCCGCCTTCGGGGGCGTATCCATTGGTAATCGCTATACCCTCGAGCACCGATGTGGCTTCCTCGCCGGACTGGAAGAGGAATCCACGATGTGGATCCAATTGGGTGGCCTCGCAATCGATAACGCAGGCCTTTGCGTCCCCGCTCTTTGAGCGGACCGTGATGGGTTTGCCCAGGAAGTCAATGTCCCGGTTCCCTTCTCCGGTGAAGGTGCCGTCATCCAGCTCTACGAGATCTCCAATATAGGTTGCATCGATGGCATCCTGGATGGTCGCGAAATCCCCGGTCCCATCCGGCTTGACCAAGAACTCACCCGGCCAGCAGCCGACCGGCCAGGCGCCAATCAGGCCGCATGCTGGATTGAAATCGGGAGCGCAGGGAGAGCAGGCGTGCATGGAAAAGTCGCCGCTCTCGGGCTCGCAGAAGAGCGGGTCGCCGGCTATGTTGCCGTTGATGCCATACTGGT
>JAGMDA010000688.1 GCA_023128935.1 Candidatus Eiseniibacteriota bacterium
CGCGCGCTCGAGATTCTCGGCGCGATCTTTCCCGCGGACAGCGAAGACCTGGCCCTCTGCCGGCGCCGCCTGGCCTTGCTCCACCAGCAGCAAGGGCTATTCGCCCTGGCTGAAACGCGTGGGCACGAGTCGCTCGATATTCGCCGTCGGCTCTTCGGCGATATCCATCCCCGCGTGGCCGAGAGCCTGGAGACCCTGGCGCGCGGACTGCGTCTGCAGGGCAAGAACGAAGAAGCACTCGAGCTGGCTGCCCAGGCCTTCTGGGTCAGGCAGCAGCACTTCGAGCACAATGCTGATGCGCGAGAGCGATCCGGTCCTGGCGATGATCTCGCGGTCTACCGACAGGAAAGCGACTCCCTCCTCAACTGGGCGGAGCGGCTCGAAGCCGAGCTGGCCCGCGCCGGCGCCGATGTCGTCTCCGGTCGGGCCGAGGAGCAGGTGAGCGCCGATAGAATCGCCGCAGAGCTTCCCGAGGACGCTTCGCTCGTCGAGTTCTACAGATGCCGGAGCGAGGATCCCATCGACGGCCTTAAGGACGATGGGCTCATGCTCATCGCTCCGGACTGCACGAGGAGGCCATCGCCCGTTTCAGCCAGGCGGCCGAGAATCCGGAGACACGGCGGATCGCCCTGCGCTGGCGCGCGCGCGTGTATACCGAGTGCGGTCTCTATGAAGAGGCGCTGGCCGACTTGATGCGGGTGGGGGCCTTTTGAGACCAGCGGGCGGGCAAGGAAGAAGAGCACGGCCGCTGCGCCTGCTGATGCTGCTCTATCTGCTACCCCTGGCCTACCTGCGACGGTCATCTGGCAAGCGGACCTGCCCGATTCCCTGCTCAGGTCCGCCGCGCGCGGGGTCTTGATTAGCCAGGTTCAGTATGACAGCGACGGCGTCTTTCGCCGCTTCGCGCCTGATCCAACCTGGGCGGACCTGGGTTTCAAGACCGTGCCCGAGGTCCTGGCCAGGCGACGTGTGGAAAACCCCATGCCGGTCGTCTTCCCTTCCAGGGACAGGCCAATTCCCGTCCTGTCCTACGTCGATCTGTTGCGGGGGAAGGCGGCAGCCCTGGAAGCCGTCGGGGGAAAAACTGTCTTCGTCGGCCTGGTGGACGATCCTCACACCGATTTCGTGCCCGTGCCCCGTCAGCAGCGCCTGCACAATGGCCAGATCGCCTGGGGACTGCCGGGAGTGGTCGTGCTGGCGGCCATCACCGAAACCCTCATGCGCGACGCGCCGCTGCGGGACGCGAGCTGGCCGGCGACCCTGGCCTGGAATGTCCTCTTCTGCGCCCTGATGATGCTGCTTCCGCCGCCCCGCATGCCCCGCCTGTCCCTACTCGCGGTCCTGGGCGTCACCGCGCTGGCCCTGACCTGCACGGGCGTACTGTATGTCTATCTCGGCCTGATCCTGCCCGGCGGGACTCCTCCTGGGCTGCCTGCTTCTCTGCGGCCTGCAAGTGACCGTCTCCACCCACGTCGAAACGCGGGAAGCCCTGCGAGATGAGGAACTGGCCGCGGCACGGACCGGCGAAGAACTGCACACGGCGCGGGAGACCCAGACCCGCTTTCTACCCAAGACCCTGCCCCGGGTGGCGGGCTATTCCATCTGGGCTTGCAACCTGAGTTCTCTGGAGGTTTCGGGCGACTACTTTGACATCATCGACCGGGGTGAGACAGGCCCCCTGATCATGGCCGTGGCCGATGTCTGCGGCAAGGACGAGCGGGCGTCTGCGCTATGTGCGAGCCGGGCATGACATCCCCCTGCTCATCGAGACAGG
>JAGMDA010000689.1 GCA_023128935.1 Candidatus Eiseniibacteriota bacterium
GGGCGTGCCCCGCTTGCACGGGTCTGTGCCCATATACAGCCATCCAAACAGCCTAGGCGGTGTCTCGATGGGGGCGATACCCTATGTGGTCTTCCTCTTTCCAGTGGTGCGCACGTGGTTGCTACGCATTCCGATGCTGGTACTGGCCGCGACGGCGACAACGTGCGTACTCTACACCGGCTCGCGCACCGCCTACGTGGCATTCTTTGCTTTCGGGCTGGTGTGGTTCTTCATGTCTCGGCGGAAGAAGCGGTGGTTGATCATCGCGCTGGTGATCTCTGCCGTGGCCTATCCGGTGATTCCGCAGCACTACAAGGAGCGGTTCACCAGCATCACTGGGCAGGAGGCAGAAGGGCAATCCAAGGGGGCTCGTACTGAAATCCTGCGCGATGCTTGGCAGATATTGCTCGAAAACCCCGCCGGAGTGGGAATCGCGTCGTTCCCGACGGTACGCCAGCAGCGGTTTGGACGCTCCCAAGACACACACAACCTCTACCTAGAGGTTGCCATCAATCTAGGCATCCAAGGATTGGTTGTCTTCCTGGCGCTCGTTGCGTGCATATTAGGTGCATGTCGCCAGGCGCAGCGTCGGTTTGAGGACCAGCGCAAGCGGATCTGCGACCTCGTGATGCGGAGAGATTTGCCTCCATCTATCCGCGGCGACCTGCGAACTCATGATCGCGACCTGGAGTTCTTCATAGCCGTTACACAGGCCACCTGGGGATTCCTCTTCATTCGTCTGGTGGTAGGACTCTTCGGCTCCGACCTGTACGAGATATACTGGTGGTTCTGCGCAGGTCTTGCCATTAGTTTGCTGACGCTGGCCGTCACGACATTTGAGAAGACGAGATTTCTTCGTGCGGCTGTGGAGCACCGCGGATCGATTTGAGAGCGCCATGTTGTTGGCACGCATGTCTATCTTCAATGATTCCGGCTAGAAGGCACGAACCAATACACCGAAGCTGTTACCGAGCTCCTCTTTCACGACCGCAGGAATCGTAGTCACATTGCGGGGGGAGTATTGGATCGCATTGTGCAGCGTTCCACCGGAATCGCCACGATTCGCCTTAGGGCCTCCCTTGACTTCCTGCAAGGCAGACACTATTTTTCGGCGCATTTCTCCCCGCCCCAAGCGGATCCTTCTGATCCGCCTGCCGCAGACCCCACCGCTGTCTGAGCCCCGACGTCTCAAGGTGTGCGCAGCCTGGCCTTTGTAGCAATCCGCGACACTTCCGAAGGCCCTGCAAGGTCAGCATCCCGAGGCTGCCGACAGGCAGGGCGCTCCTCTGGCTCCAGCCGCGCTGGCACAGGTCTTTTCAGCCCCACCGCGATTCTTGTTGACTCAATCGTTGATCTTTGTAGAATACGGTCATATTAGACAAAGATAGCGTGGAGATACAACCATGAATCGCCAACGACTCAGTGCCGCCCGAAAACGGATCCATCAACTCCAGCAAGCCATGGAGGATGACTTACGGGTATTCTTGGAACGTACCCCTTTGCTAAAGGGGCGGCTCTATGAAGCCCAGACCCGATGTGGCAAGCCTGGCTGCCGGTGCAACCGCGGGGAACTTCACACGGCGATGGTTCTGGCATATCGGGGGGGCGAGAAGCAGTACAATCGCTGTCCCGCGGACCAAGACATTCCCCTGCTGCACGAGATGACGGGTCGCTATCAAGACTTTCGTCAGGCGCGTGCCAGGCTGGTCAAGGCATCTCGGGAGTTGCTTGAACAGATCGGGGTGATGGAGCGTGAGCGCTTGGCGTTGGGGGAGGAGAGGTTCCGCAAGACAGAGACCGGCAAGAGGGTGCCTTGAAAAGGGAATGGAGCTATGGACTGGCGAATCATTGAACGGGATCGGCAGTACGTGGTGGACAAGCTGCGCACGGGGGTCTTTGAGGCTTTGGAGGTTGTCACCTGTGTAGCGGAGACCGAGTTCTTCTACTACCTGCTTCGGCAAGGCGACCTGGCGAAGCTGGCGGCCAGCTATCCTTCTCCGCGCAAGCGCGAAGATGTGCCCCTGTGGGTGTATCTGTCAAGCGAGCTGAGCATGCGGATCAATGCGCATCACGGCTTCAAGGCGGCTCCCTATGTGCTGCCCTGTAGTGGGTTGCGCAACGCATTGGGCACAAAGAGGCAGGTCCGCCACCGCCGGGCAGCGCATAGGAGCAGTGGTTTTGCCGATCAGTGGCAGGGGTTCAACCAGAAGAATGCATATGCGCGGCAGACACCCTGCGATCAGGACTATTTACGCAAGATGGCCCGCGACACCGATCCCGATGGTCTGCAGGCTTGGCACAACCACGCGGTGGCCCGCTACTACGGGAGTCTGGATGCCTACGATCCGGAGGGGATCTTCATTGCAGACGGAACGTATCTCTTTGTGCCGGACAATCCGCGCTACGAGAACTCCGCTGTGCTTACCTTCGATAAGCACAACCATCCGGTGAGCAAGAAAGAGATCGCGCAGTTGCCTGAACACAAGAAGCGGCAACTACATAGGGAACGCTGCTATCGCAAGGTGGATCTACTTCACACCACCCGGGACAAGGACATCTATCTGTACGTGGCGACCAAGGTCATGAATGGCCGGGCGAGTGAGACGCCGCAATTGGGTCCTCTGGTGGATGGTTTTGTCAAGGCGATGGGCAAGGGTGTGATGAAGGTTCTGATTCACGATCGAGGCTTCATTGACGGGGCGACCGTGACACGCAACAAGCGGGTCCACGGGGTGGATGCGGTCTTCCCACTGAAGAAGAACATGGACTGCTGGTCTGAGGCTTGGAGCCTGGCTGAGTTCTCAGACGATCCTTGGGTGGAGGTTGCGCCGCCGGCAACTGTGGATACGGATTGGCCGGTGGTGCGCCCGCAGTACATCCAGCGTCGCGAAGAGAAGCGTCAAGCCACGCTGCGCAAGAAGAAAGAGCAGGCGGCTCGCGAGGACACCGCAACGCAACAGAAGCCCAAGCTGCTCAAGACAGCTTTCAAAGCAGTGAAGGACCTACGTATATGGGATGCGTGCGAGGTGCCGATTCATGTGGCCGTCATGCGCGATCTGTATGAGGACGGCCGCGAGAGCCGCTGGGTGTTGGCGACCACTATGGATATCGATGAGCCCATTGGGCTGCGGCAGTACTATCAGCTCCGGCCCACCATCGAGGAGCGGATCAGGCAGACGAAGTGCTTCTGGGATCTAGCCAAGTTCCGCTCCACCAAGTTTTCCCTGATCGTCAACCAA
>JAGMDA010000069.1 GCA_023128935.1 Candidatus Eiseniibacteriota bacterium
CGCGCTGGAAATGCTATGCCTGGCCAGAGTGACCCACAGGGTGCGCCGCACGGCGGCCAACGGGATACCGCTAGGGGCGGAGGCCGACGATCGCAGTTTCAAGGTGCTGTTCATGGACGTGGGACTTCTTTGCCGCAGCTGTGGGTTGAGCATCTTGGACATCGAAGATGTCGAGGACGTGATGCTCGTCAATGCAGGTGCGGTCTGCGAGCAGTTTGTCGGCCAGCACCTTCTCTATTCCGGCGAGTTATACGATGAGCCCGAAGCTTTCTGCTGGATGCGTCAGAAGAGCCAATCCAGTGCCGAGGTCGACTACCTAATCTCGTTGGGCCAGCACCTAATACCGATAGAGGTGAAGGTCGGCAAGACCGGCAAGCTCAAGTCGCTGCACGCCTTCCTTCGCCAAAAGGAACGGAGTTTCGGCCTGCGCTTCAACGCAGATGTGCCATCGCTGCTCGACGCCAGGACCAGCTTGGCTGGCGGTGGCAGCAGTGGCAATCGGCCGTTTCGGCTGCTGTCGCTGCCCCTCTACCTGATCTGCCAGGCACGCAGGCTGTGCCGGGAGTGTCTGGGCTCGTAGGTGTCGTGGGCCGGACCATCAAGCTTCCGGCGTCTGCCATAGAGCTGGGGTTGCACGACATGGCGAGGAACGTATGGGAGTGATGCAGGTGATCCCCAAGACATACGTTAGCACTCTTTGGCTTATTGACCGTGGCGGGCGGATGTAATTATATTGTAATCACCAACGAAAGGAGGTGCGACATGAGAACCCGCCTGGTTCGTATCGGAAACTCTCGAGGCGTGCGCCTACCCAAGCTCCTCATTGAAGAAGCCGGTCTGTCAGAGGAGGTCGAGCTCTGCGTCCGCGCAGGGACAATCGTCATCGCCAGGGCTGAGCAACCGCGCGCTAGCTGGGCCGAGGCCGCCCAGGAGCTTGGGCGGCGGGGCGAAGACCGACTCCTCGATCCGCCGACCGCCACTCGCTTCGATGAGGAGGAATGGCAGTGGTAGCCCCTGAGGCGGCGCGTCGCGGAGACATCTTCCTGGTCGACCTGAACCCCACGCGGGACGGGGAGATCCGCAAATGCCGCCCATGCCTTGTCGTGTCACCCAACGAGCTGAATCTCTACTTGCACACGTTCATCGTGGCCCCTTGACGACCGGCAAGCATCCATACCCCTTCCGCATCCGTTGTCGTTTCGCGCGCAAGACCGGTTTCATCGTCCTCGACCAGATTCGGGCCGTCGATCGAGAGCGTATGGTTCGGCAGGACCGTTGACCATTGACCCTTTGCGCCTTTGGCCCTGGCCCCTTACGGAGCCAGTTTGCAGGGAGATGATATGAGCGCTGGTGGGCACGCCCTCGCCGTGCCTGAGAGCTCGGTCCGCTAAGGCATGAATCTAATGACGGTGCATCTATACAGACTGCGTGTGATTCTGGTCACGGTCGCTGTGCCGTTACTGATCCTCATTCTATCGTGCAGAGATGCCGCCGCGAAGACGAAGAGCGATCACGGCACACTCGGTTCTTCCTTCACAACGGCGCTATCCTCACGCAACTGTGACGTGGTGGTATTCTACTCCCGATCGGAGAAGGATGAAGACCTTGCGAGAGTTCTGCTTCACGCCACGATCAGAACCGAACGGGAACTCGCCCTGTCTGGCTTGATGCTGATCGCACTAGGTGTTGGGGTTGAGTGCGGTCAGAATGACGTCGTGCTGGGCACCAAAGCCCAAGCCTGCTTTGGGGCACCCATACAGTTGCCTCTCCCCATCCTCCCAGCGGGCCTGATCCTGCAAGACTAAGCCACCATCGAGATCTACAAGAAGCTGGAGATTGTAGCGGAAATCTTCGCTTCCATGGGACTGAATCATGATCCCGCGCCATCACCCATTACCGATGTGAGCGCTGAAGCATGAAGCCATCAGACAGGAATCTCATGACGACATTTGACAATCTCGCGCAGAGTTCAGATCGGATGAACCAGCGCACGTAGCGGACGAAGAAGAGGGCAAGAGCCTCAGACGAATAATCGCGGGTGATTCGCTACTCTTGCAAGTAGGCCTGGATGCGTTCCTTCAGCAGTGGGATGTCCCGCTCCACCGCTCCCCAGACAACATCCTTGTCAATACCGAAGTAGTCGTGGACCAGTATGTTCCGCATGCCGATGATCTGTCGCCATGATACTTCGGAGTGCGCGGACTTGAAGTCCGGCGTGATTGAGCGACAGGCTTCGCCAATAATCTGGAGGTAGTGCACGATCCATGTCTGGATGAGTTCCTCGTTATCGAATTCATCGCGGCCACGTGCATGTATTTCTCAATTCGCTCGATAGCTTCGAGGATATCAGCAAGCCTTTCACGATCGTCTCTCACAATGGCAATACCTCTCGCATGACGCGCTCGCGAATGCGGGGCCGCAGACCTTTCTCAGTCACGACGTTCACGTCGTCACCTCTGGCTACAGACCCGAACACGTACACACGCTTGGCTCCATAGGTCGCAGCGATCTCAAGTATCTCCCGATGTCGTTTCCACAAGGCCTTTCGCTGCACCGCTGGTTCTCCCCAAGCTGGCAGTTCCGCGCGATCATTTCGCACAGTGGCGTGTGGGCCAGTGCCAGATCGCCCCTGGCGCGAGCCAGTCATTCTCCGACAGGTTTGTCAAGCCACGGGCTCATGGCCTCCAAAGGGAATCGTCTTCCTGTCGCCGGGGAAACAGGCGTCAGGAGCGGAACAGATCCTTCACCGGTGTCTGGAGGAACTCCTCGAGCGGCATTCCCCCTCCGCCGACCAGGAGCACTCGATCCGGGGCGAACCGCTCGGAGAAGGCATTGAGCCCGGAATGCCCCGTCCGTTTGTGCCCGGACTTGACCTCGATGGCGGCGATTCTAGATCCATGCTGCAGCACGAAGTCGACCTCCTTGTCACCCTCGCGCCAGTAGTAGGCCGCGATATTGTCTCCGGCGATGGAGTTGAGGATATGCGCTCCGACTGCGGATTCTACGAGTCGTCCCCACCGGATCTGATCGCGCCTGGCGGTCTCGAAATCCAGTGCGCCCCTTGCCGACATGAGCGCGGTGTTGAACACTTGCAACTTGGGAATGTCCCGGCGTTGCACCTCAGTACGACCGAACTTGCTCAGCCCCGAGACCATCCCGATCCGACTCAGGAGTTCCAGATAGTGGGCCAGAGTCGTGGTGTTCCCGGCATCGTGCAGTTGGCCCAGCATCTTGTTGTACGACAGCACCTGGCTACCATACTCGCATGCTAGCGTGAAGAGCTGCCGGAGAAGGGCGGGCTTCCTGATCGGCTCCATGTCGATCACGTCCCGTACGAGAGAAGGTTCGATGATTGCGTCTCTGACGTATCGCGACCACCGCCTCTCGTCCCCTACAAGGTCCACCGCACCCGGATAGCCCCCGAAGAAGATATAGGATTCGAGATCCCATCCGAAAGCCTCCCGCATCTCGCCATAGCTCCAGTGCATCAGGTGGATCTGCTCAAACCTCCCCGCTAGGCTCTCGCTGAGGCCGCGCTGCATGAGCAGCGGGGATGAACCGAGCAAAAGGACGTTCAGAGGAACGCCATTGGCAGTATCCTCGTCCCATAGCCTCTTGACGAGCTCCGACCAAGACGGGACCTTTTGGGCCTCATCGAGAATGAGAACAGCACCTTGGGTGCCGCTGGCCCTCACCGCCTCGCGGCGGGCGATGCCCCAGTGATGCTCGAGCCAGGGGAACTCCGGCTCCTGGTGGGCGTCGGCGGTCTCGTAGTGGTAAGGCAGGGGCAGGACTTCCATCATCTGTCGGGCCAGGGTGGTCTTCCCCACTTGGCGCGGGCCGAAGAGGATCTGGATCCGACGCCGGGGTTCCTGCATTCGGCGAGCCATCTCGTCCATTTGTTTACGGATGTACACCTTTCTGTTCCTCGCTCGAGATCCTGAGTGATGTGTTCACTCAATATGGTACGGCGTTTTACTCATTAATGAGTAGTAGTTTACTCAATAGCTAGGGGTGTTTTGCTCAATACAGGGTGGATGGGCAACCTGGCGCCAATCACAGTTCATTTCGAAACAAGCACTTATGCGTTGTCTCGCGAGAATGGATCTACGTCTGCAAGAAGCGCAACTCGACGGTTTGGTTCCCAATCCGCGTGAGAATCCTGGCCGGAGCGGCGGGGTCGATCGGCCCGAACCCTCGGCGGCCAAGACCGTGTAGACTACGGTGGCAGGCTCGGTTTGGGGTGAGGCGCGTCAGCGTCTCCCGATAGTTCCAGGGCATTCACTTAGCAGGGTTCCGGGACACCTCAACCATCACCTCGCACATCACCTCAACCATCACCTCGCATACAATATCTTCTCATGCCGCTTATCAGCAGCCGTCCAGTCCATCTCCGCCGGGGGTGCCAGGCTGTATTCGTAGGCCAGGGCCATCTGTCTAGCAGCCTCATCCGGTGCCATTCCGCCGGCCCCCGTGCCGAGGGCCGGGCACGCAACAATTCGGATAGGTCGGTCAGCGCCCCGGTTGTGGCGACGGACTGCCTGGAGCATTGCCCACATCGCCACGTACACATTGTCGGTGCCCGCGATCAGCATCGGAATTCGCATTGTTGGTGTGTGGGCCACAAACGGATGACGTGGGTAATCGGTTTCCACAATGATGGATGTTCCAACGGGTTGCTCTCCACCAAACTCCTCTCGGATGAGCTGTTGGACTCTTCGCTCGAGAGAGCACCCGAAGAAGCCCACGATTGCATCGTCCACTCCTCCGTCCATCAAACCAAATGAGTTTGCCGGGCTGACCATGCAACAGAACTCGGGAAGATCCTGGAACCGCCCGTTAACGACTTCGGTATTTGCCATCCCCTTGAAGTGACTTCGCAGCGCCGCACACATGGTCTCCTTGCGATCAACCAAGATCAGTTTGCTGAGGCTTTGCACCTTTCCCCCCCCTGTCTCTCCTCGCTTGCGCCATGGCCTTCGCGCGGTCCTGCAGAACGACGCGCGTCCCCGCGGGCCTGCTCAATCAAGGCAGTCGAAATTGCCTGCCTCCAACGCCAGCAGCCTGCATAACGACACGCATCCTCGCGGGCCTGCTCGCTGGAAACAACTAGCGGGACAACAGGAGCCTGCTCCCCTCCCTCGCTGCATCCAGGACCTCGCGGGGACGGTTGTGGCCACCGTCGTCTATGCAGCATCATAGCGCAACTTGAGGACACCGAGAATGCCGTCAATGCCAACAACGCTCGCGTGAAGCGTGCCCTTAAATGATCTGCCCTGCCATCTTGCCTGGGGAGGTGTTTGGAAATGTCAGTATCCAGAAGACACTGGCGAGGCAGTGGGAGCACGTACAACAACTACATGTTGGATGCCGGACCGTCGGCATCTGGCAATCGTCGCTGACGCACGCGGTCTCGGTCGATAACTGTAAAGCGACCTTTGAAACGAATGTCGGTTTGCTCCATGAGTGAGAGGAGCACTTGTGCTGGTTCATCAGGTGCCTGAGGGATGAGCCGGAAAAGGATTACGCCTGGGCCAGCAGCAGTTGCTCTCCGGAAGACCAAGGCGCCGAAATCGTGGTCGAAGGTAATGAGAATTCGGTCCTCTATTGTGGCCATGTGAAGGACGTCCATGTCAGAGATGCCAGGAGAGGCTTCGGCAACCGCGAGGACATCGTGACCAGCAATCGCAATGCTAGCGCCGTGGCCATAGGGAGGTTCTCATCCGCCAACAGACGCATCAGGAGCCAGTCCGTCGAATGGGGTAGGTGGCTTCGTCACCCAGGACCTGAGCCGCGTATGCGTAGACAGCCCGAAAGGCATCCGCGGTCATCGAGGGATAGTTCTCAAGGATCCGTTGCTCCGACCATCCCTCGGCCAGAAGACCAAGAATGAAGTCCACCGAGAGTCGGGTACCCCTGACAACAGGTTTTCCTACAAGCACTTGCGAGTCTGTTGCTATGTGTTCCCGCCAGTCCATCACATTTCTCCCATTCTTGTATGGCTCGCTGGAGCCGTGGTGAGTATACACGAAGTGAACCGCTAATTTAGAGGTAGTGCACGATCCATGTGTGGATGAGTTCCTCGTTATAGAATTCATCGCGGCCACGTGCCGCGCATTTCTCAATTCGCTCGATAGCCTCGAGGATATCAGCAAGCCTTTCGCGATCGTCTCTCACAATGGCAATAC
>JAGMDA010000690.1 GCA_023128935.1 Candidatus Eiseniibacteriota bacterium
AGGCCAGGAAGCAGATGAAGAAAAACAGGATCTCAGTCGCCCACGCGCACCCCATAAAATCCGGGATCTGGGAAGCATATGTCCGCCCAATAACAACCGCACCCAAGAGGCCGATCAGCAACGCCCCCAGGGCGAACACCTCACGAATCAGGCCCACGCGAAAACTCATGAGCCCTGAGATCCCAACAATTACGAGGATCACGACATCCAGTTCGTTCATATGAACTCCCGCGTCTGATCCGCTGTCCTACGCGTATCTGCGCGTCCGAACCTAGGCGTCCCTGTCGTCCGAGGACAGCGGCTTGATTTCTATCGGATCGCCGGCTTGCAGGCCCCAGCGCTCAGCGGCACTGCCCCCGTTCACCGCGATCTCGATCCGGCCTGTCCCGCCAGTGAGCGGTAGGGACTCGCCTTCAGCCACATCCTGGAATCTCCGCCGGAGCTTGCCGAAACTCTGCCCGCTCGCTACTACCTCATAGCCGCCGGGGCCAATCCTACTCAAGAGAGAACGGGGGATGTTGGAAATGGCATTGCCGAAGCGATCGGTCCGCAGGATCTCGCCTACGATCCTGTCGTCTTTGACCACGGGCTTCGGTAGGTCCAGCAGGACGAAACCACTGATGTCCGCGCCCAACCGGTCGACTTCAATGCCTGAAGCCAGGTGCCCCGCAGCGGGAGCAAAAACATCCCGACCGTGGAAGGTGTCGCTCCGATACGGCAGCTCATAGCTGGTCTCGGTGATCTCATGCGCGCGCACACGCTTCCCGGACAGGGGCGCACTCAGTACACCGTTATCAGGTCCCACAAATAGCTGCCCGTCTGCCTCGACGGCCAGCGGCCGCCGCTTCGTCCCCACCCCAGGATCGACTACCACCACGTGGACCGTCCCAGGGGGAAACCAGCAGTAGGCCGCCTCGAGCAGGATTGCTGCTTCCAACACCTTTTGGGGCCGGATTTCATGCGTGATGTCCACAATCCTCGCACTGGGCAGAATACTGCAGATCACCCCCTTCATGGCACCCACATAGGCATCCCGCGTTCCGAAGTCGGATGTGAGTGTGATAATTCCGCTGCGCCTCGTCACCGCTTGTCTCCCTCTGAGACCCGTCGAACGAAAAGCCGTGCCTGGTCTGTCCGTCCGTTTTCGGGCTGAATCCACATAGGTTTCCTGCAGTCGCCTACACGGGAGGAATGCTAGGCCGGGGTTGACCCCGGGTCAATCATGAAGCGGGCTTGGGCATATCGAAGGGGAGCGGCTTTCCTGCCGCTCCCCTCTTCCGGTTGCGCGACCCCGTGTGCGGACACTTGCGGGGCCGCCTGTGCGGGTGGTGCTAAAAACGCTACCGATACGTATAGCTCCGCGCCCTGACCTGCGTACGTGGATTGGGCCTGTTGTGGGTCGTACGCTTGCGGGCCACAGGCTTAAACGTGCGCCTGCGCGTCGTCGAGGTCTTTCTGGCGGTGTACTTCCTCGTCGTGGGCGTGTTCCGCGAGGACACCGGCTTCTTGGCACTCGGCCGGAATGTCGTCGTCTTGTACTCATACTTGTAATTCTGCCACAGCTCCTGGAAATGCTCCTTGTCCACCAGGAGGATTTTCCGCTTTGGCGTTTGACGCCAGTAGACGTGGTTCACGTGTTGCTTGATAGTAAAGGATTCGACACCCTTGCGGGTCTTCATCCCCTTCCACCCACGTGCTGCGATCTGCTCCGAGTTGACCATCGTGATCTTCTTGCTTCTCATGGATCATACCCCCCTATTTTGGGTTGACGTTCACAGTTTGATTCGGAAGACAAGTCAGTAGCTTGAGCACATTCTAAGCTTTCACATGAGGTGGCGCTTCTGCGCCAGCTCCGCCGAGCCCGGGTCCGTATAGGGCTCGAAGCGAATTCGCAGCGCG
>JAGMDA010000691.1 GCA_023128935.1 Candidatus Eiseniibacteriota bacterium
TGAAGAGTTTGACGAGTACCTCATTCACGGGGGTTTTCTGACGGCAATCAATGACATGGCCCGCAGCAAGTCCATTCTGCCGGCTACATTTGCAGTCTATAGCGATTGGATCCGCGGCGACGTTCTCAAACGCGGCAAGCACGACCACTATCTAATGGAGATGCTGGGTGCGATTCAGAAGCGATTGGGGAGTCAGATAACTTGGAACAACCTCGCCCAGGATCTCTCAATCGACCACCCAAAGACGGTGGCAGACTACGTGGCCTTGCTGGCTTCGATGGACGTAGTCTTCGTTCAGCCTGCACTAGTGGAGGACAAGCTCACTGCTGCTCCCAAGAAGGCGCGCAAGTTGCACTTTACTGATCCTTTCATCCATCACGCGGTGACATCCTGGCTTCGACCGGTGAGGGATCCATTCACCGAACAAGTTCGCCCCCTGTTGGATGATGCAGATCGCTGCTCCCGCTTGGTGGAGTCGTGTGCCGTCACGCACGTGCGGCGAGAATATCCTACCTTCTACATCAAGGCCAAAGGTGAGGTAGACATCGCCTATGTGAAAGGAGGCAAGTTCTGGCCCGTTGAGGTGAAGTGGTCGAAGCAAGTTCGGCCGTCTGACATCAAGCAGATCATCAAATACGACAACGGCCGTATTTGGGATCGTTCGCGGAGTCTGAGATCCGTTCTGGGGGTTCCCGTAGAGCCGCTTCCCGTTGCCCTGCTTCGTCTTGGAATGGAGACGAAGTAGTACTCGTCGTGCCCCGCGAGCCGAGACAAGAGAGGAATGGTAGGGTTGGATATTGTGACCTGCATGCTTGGCGACACATGGGGACCACCTCAGCCAGTGCAGGCCAGTTGCCTCGAGATCTATTGTCCGATCTTGCCAGATTCTATTCCATGACAATTACTCGTTGAGTGACAACCCCTCCCTCCACACTCATGCGGCAGAAATAGGTGCCGGCGCCGACGCGCAGGCCAGCGTCATCGCGGCCGTTCCATTCCACCGATCCTGACCCGGCCTCTGCACAGGTCGAGAGAAGGTGGCGCACGAGCCGCCCTGATGCGTCAAAGACTTCCAGGCTCACGTGGCCCGACTGCTCCAAGTGATACCTCATGATTGTAGTGCGGGAGAATGGGTTGGGCGTGCCAGCTTCCAGGCGGAGACCGCCAGGGACACCGACACGGCGCTGGGCAACGTCCGATTCCGGAAGGATGGGGATCTGAACGTCATACCGTAAGTAGTTGGCCTTGGTGACTGTAATTCTCAGAACGCCAGGGTCAGCCTGGGGAATGATCGGCACATTCTGGGGTTCGCCGGTTGCATCAGCTACACCGATGATTTCTCCATCCACCGTGAGTGCAATGACGGCATCCTCGTTCGCCTGAATGGTGAAGAAACTTGTGTTCGTAAGGGAGATCTGGTCATGGACCACATCCAGCGCTTGGGGAACCTCGGAATAAAGGGTCAGGAAAGCATCGCCATGGTGATGGAAGATGTGATAGGTCACGATGCTGTGATGAGGATTGGAATAGGGCCAGGAGATCATCCACAAGTAGTACTTTCCGTAAATGTGAGCGAAGGCGGTGCGGAGATCAGATGTGCCTAGGTTATCAGAACCATCCGAACCATAGTCTGGCATGAATTCCGGCCATAGCCCATCAAACATCCCCCAGACAAAGATCTCTGTGAGAAAAGAGTGAGTCAACTCCGCAGGGGCCACCAAGCCCAGAGCCCCATGGCCCATCCTGTGGAAGGCTTCGGTGAAGCAGTTGTTCGCCCAATTGTACTTGCCGGTCAGGCAGTCGGGGCTGAATACGAACGGATACATGTCATTGTGTAAGCCAGCGAGGTCCGGAATAGTGTAAGAGGGTTCTCCCCATCCGATCGCCATACCGTGATCGCGGTGTAGGACGAAGTAGGCACCGGCGTTGATATCGGCATTGATCCGATATGCAGTTCCACCCCAATCCGTCAGATAGCTGGGCGTGGCCGGGATGTAGCCCAACCCCTCGGGCCCGAAGTAGTTCACCCAGATCTCCGTACCGGGGGCTGAGGACCAATAGTTGCCGGGATAGCCGGCGCAGGAGACGTACTCACGGACCGGATGCTTTCCGAGGACATTTGCCTGGAAGCCGAAGATCACCTCCGTGCACAGGATATACCAGGTCATCTGATCCCAGCAGCCCGACAGGACCGGGTGATCATAGAAGCCGGGGTCCGTGTATGGTTCTCGTTCGTAGGAGAGGAGCTTCCCGATCATTGTCTCCAACTGGGAGGCGTTCTGCGCGGTGATCCGGCCGTGTGCCATGTCCGGGAGGTTGTCACCGTCGACGTCCGCATACATGTTGTCCGAGACGCAGTAGCCCTCCCAGATGGGAGCGGCGATGCCATAGTCCCGGCTGCCACCCTCTCCGCTTCCCGGATAGTCACCGAGAATGAGGAAAGCAGCCGGAGGGATATCCCAACTGTTGTATGCGTTGTCCAACCAGTCTTCGATATCCGCGGCACTGCTCCCGCCAATGTCAGTCGTGGTGAAGACCTCGGTGCTGATGCCCTGCAGCTTGCGCCAATTCCTCAGCGTGTCGGCCCAAGCGACGAAGCTGGGGTTATCCGCTGTGATAATTACGTACTCATAGCCGTCACGATCTCCCCGCGGCATACTGAAGTCAATCCTGGGCAGGGATGCGTAGTTGAGGATGTGATTCTGCAGGATGGGTTCCCAGTAGCGGCTGCGCAAGCGGTCCTCTCCGAACTTCCCTGTGCCGCCGTGAAAGGTGATTGATATCTCGAGTTCCAGATAGACGGTCAATTCCCTTGTCACCGGGTTGTACTGAAAAGGAGTGAGCCCAAGAGTGACGACATCTATGCCACGCATCTTGCCGGGCTCCAACAACACGGCCGGGCTTGCGGGATACAATGCATCTCTATCGTAAATGGATGGATCTTCCCTGTAGATGGATGGATCTTTGCTGTAGATAGGCAGTGTGCCGTCATCTTCGAGAGACATCGCCGGTGCGGGTGCAATCCGGATGTCGTGGTAGACCCAGGTGCGGGCCCCGGTGATCTCGACTGTGGCCGTGGCCCCCTGCGGTAGAGCTACGCATCGCCCCGTGGATGGAAGGTCTGGTGCTCCGGTCTTGTTGGGTAGAAAGGCTCCCGGCAGGGAAAGACGCTGAAAGGTCTCACCGTCGATGAGCACTGGTTCCAATGTGAATGACCCGATCGCGTAGTGAAACTCAAGGCCTGTTGCGTCCTGGGTCCGTACCGCAATCCCTGAGCCTGGCGTGTCCTGAGACAATGGCGCGATTCCTGGATTGGGCGCGTTTGAGAATTCTGGAGTGGTCCCTGTTGCGCCTACATCGATCTCAGCTGTGCCGGCAGCCATTCCGATAGCTACCAGAGCGATGACCGTGCTCACGAGGCTGCGGGATGGTGTGAGACTGAAGCTCCGCGGAGTCCATGGGATGCGCTTCATGATAATCCCCTACTTCAGCACCACCGTTCCTGATGTCCGACATTTGCCACGGCTACCCATTATATCTACGGCCTTCCCGGGCCTTATCACGCTGGGATCACATTATCACTGTGATGCCAACACCAATGGCGCCATTCTACCACATCTCCAAGCGAGGCGGGCGGCAAACGAATTCCTCTGGATGCCTAGCATAGGCATATTCCAAGACTGCAGCCTGAGTCCGCACCACCTCCGCTGCCTCCATCAAGCGCTCTCTCCGTTCTCCTGGTGCTTCAGGGGGATCCCCAGGATCGGAGGCTTTATGGGACTCTTTGGGGTTTCGTGTGGCCGGTTTCATGGGAGATCGGAGATCGGCGAGGGGATCTGAATGGAGATCCGGTTTCGAACAGTGGTCAGCAAAGATAGGCAAGCAAATACCGCAGCCCCTCCTGAGGTCGTGGACACGATTTTGCCAAAATCCTCTGCGACGAATTGCTGTGAAATTCGAAGCCACTGCAAAATATCGCTGTGAAATTCGAATATACTTGTACAAAATCCTTGCTATTCAGCAGTGTTCATGCTAGGTTTCAGTCGTTCTGCGCACCTAACCAACTAGTCGTATCATCTTGTTTCATCCATTGCGCCCTATCTACTCGGAGGTCTGTGCATGTCCTTCTATGATCTAGCCGTCAACCTTGTGGGCCGTGTTGCGGAAACCGCGGATCCTGCTGCTCCTGCGGCGGCGGGTCCCACAAGCCTCTTGCGCTTTCGGGGTCGTCTTCCGGCAGAAGAGGTCCATGCCCGACTGCGCC
>JAGMDA010000692.1 GCA_023128935.1 Candidatus Eiseniibacteriota bacterium
GTATCTCTAGCCATCCTGCTATCTTGCAGGCGCGCCAGCGACGCTCGCCCGCCACAATCTCGTATCGATCCCCGACGGTCCGAACAATTATCGGCTCCAGGAGGCCGTTGGCACTAATGCTCCTCGCAAGCTCCTTGAGACCCTCCGGTTCCCAGTCGGTCCGGGGTTGCTGGGAGTTCGGAACTATCGACTCGATGGGCACATGGCGCAGGACCTCTAGTGGCTGGTCCTTCCCCTCGGCGCGCTGATCCGGCCTGGTCTCGCCCCCCCGGGGCCCCGCAGACAGTTCTGTTGTAGGACTTCGTGGCCCCATGCCTCCGCCTTGACCATCCTGTTCCCTTGGCTCAGGGATGAGCGCTCTCAGTCCGCGCCCAAGTGCTTTCCGCGTCATGGATTGTTACTTCCTTTGCAAGGTTCATGTAACTGGCGGCACCCGTGCTGGTTGGGGCATAGAGCGCCGCGGGTTTGCCAAAGCTGGGAGCTTCGCCCAGCCGAACATTCCGAGGAATCATGGTCTGGAACACACGGTCCCCAAAAAACCGCCGGGCCTCTTCAGCAACCTGCTGCGAGAGGCTAAGGCGCCCGTCATACATGGTCAGAACAACACCCTCTACACGGAGCCTGGAATTCAGACTCTCCTGGACCAGCCTAATCGTCTGCAGGAGCTGGCTCAGGCCTTCAAGCGCGTAATACTCACACTGCATTGGAATTAGAATGGAGTGCGTACTCACTAGCCCATTGATCGTCAGGAGGCCCAGGGACGGAGGGCAGTCGATGATGATGTAATTGTATTGGGGAACAAGGGGTTCAAGGCGCCGCGCAAGAAGAAATTCTCGGTCTTGCTCCTGAACGAGTTCGATTTCCGCCCCAAAGAGCCTCGGGGCGGATACAATCAGATCGAGCCCCTCGACTTCCGTGGGGATGATTGCCTCTCGCGCCTCGGTGTCGCCGAGGAGAATCTCGTATAGCGACGGCGTCGGCTCCTCTCCACTCAAGCCCAGCCCAGAGGTAGCATTTGCTTGCGGATCCAGATCCACCAGCAGAACACGGTGGTTCAAAAGAGCCATGGATGCCGAAAGATTGATGGCTGTGGTGGTCTTGCCGACACCACCTTTCTGGTTCGCAATGGCAATGACCTTACCCACAGGACATCCCTATATTAGTGGTTTTCGACACACACACGGGACCTAGAACGCCTAACCATAGCAACTATATAAGGTTACCGCGCCTCGTCCTCGACGGTGCAATCCTCGCCGAAAATGGGAAGTTATTCTTGCGCGCGCCGTTGGGCCTCGGCCCAGATTGGGCCTTTGCTTGCCACCGCTCTGATTTTTCGTCCACGACTCCAGAAACTGAGGGATTGTTCGCTCTGTGGCCATCTGTCCGGAGGAGTTCCCTCTCCCCGACCGCATCGAACCGCCAACTTCAAGCACCAGAAGACATTCCAACAGGACGAGGAACCAGAGGAAACCCGCCGTGCCTGCTATGGATCCGCAGACTAGCAGTCGAGCCAGCATCTGTCAAACCGTATGTCGAACCGCATATTGAACTCAAGACCTGGATTCGAGGCTTCATCCTGGACTTGGGAGTGTTTCACGTGAAACATATCCCGCTGATGCCACACCGCCGCGGGCGCAGAGGGGGATGTTTCACGTGAAACATGCCTGCTGATGCCACATCTATAATGAGTGCATTGGGGGAACGTTTCACGTGAAACATATCCCGCTGATGCCACATCTATAATGGGTGCATTGGGGGAACGTTTCACGTGAAACATAGAGGTGGACCCCAAAATTCGGACA
>JAGMDA010000693.1 GCA_023128935.1 Candidatus Eiseniibacteriota bacterium
CCCCGTCGTGCACTTGGCCTGTGCCGATGACGACGCCCAAGGCCAGCTTCTCCAGGTCTACTGGGACTACGAATCCGACCGCCGGATCCTGGAGGAGGAGGGTTGGAAGGACCTTGCCTCGAGGGGCTTCGATCCACCCAGGCACTTCGGCGCGTTTCTCCACACCCTCCGTTGGAATTGCATCACTGCCACCGACCCGAACCTCTTCCAGGCGCCGTTTCGTGCTGGGATCAAGATCGATGCCTACCAGATGGAACCGCTCCGCAAAGCTCTCCGTCTGCCTCGCGTGAGCCTCTTTGTCGCCGATGACACCGGCCTCGGCAAGACCATTGAGGCTGGCCTGATCGCCCGCGAACTGCTGATGCGCAAGAAATGCAAGACCATCGTCGTCTCGGCACCTCCGTCAGTACTCGAGCAGTGGAAGGCGGAGCTTGAAGAGCGCTTCGGGCTCGTCTTCGAGATCCTTGATCGAGCCTACCTGGCGAGGGTCCGCCGCGAGCGAGGTTTTGGGGTGAACCCCTGGCGCACGCACAGCCGTTTTCTCATCTCTCACAATCTGTTGATCGACCCTGTTTACGCCGATCCGATGCGCGAGTGGCTTGGGGACATGTTGCCGGGAAGCCTACTCATTCTCGACGAGGCACACCACGCGGCTCCCTCGAGCGGGGGGCGCTATGGGATAGAGACGAAGTTCACCCGCGCTATACGCGACCTCTGTGGCCGCTTCGAGCACCGGCTATTTCTGTCCGCAACTCCGCACAATGGCCACTCCAACAGTTTCTCAACCTTGCTCGAGCTTCTTGATCCCTATCGCTTCACCCGCGGTGTAAAGGTGCGCAAGACCGCGCTAGAGGAGGTCATGGTCCGCCGTCTCAAGGAGGACATCCGGGCGATTCAGGGCGGCTTCCCGCTGCGCATCGTCGAGCGCGTGGTCATAGACGGCTTACCCGAGGACGCGCCGGAGCTCGAGCTCTCGCGCCTGCTCGACGAATACCGCACGACCCGCGATGAGCGTTTCGCGAGCACGACGAAACGGGCACAGGCCGCGGCCGGTCTGCTCGTCGTTGGCCTGCAGCAACGGCTGCTCTCATCCATCGAGGCGTTCGCCCGCAGCTTGAAGGTGCATCGCAAGACGGTGGAGCGACAGTGGGAGAGGGCCCGTGAAGACTTGCCGCAGCCAGGCAAGACGGTTGGCGACACGAAATCAACCAGCCTCGAAGTTGAGCTCCTGACCAGTTCACCCGGCGCCGACGACGAACACTCCGCATGGACGGACGAAGAGCTCGAGACGGCCGAGGACGCGCAGATCGAAGCCGCCACCGCCCTAGCTGAAGCGGAGACCCCCAGGGACACCACTGCGGAGGAGTTCTGGCGCCACGAGCAGAAGCTCCTCGACAGAATGCAGGAGGTCGCCGAGCATAGCCGGCACATCCCCGACGCGAAGACACGTGTCCTCGTCGACTGGATCCGCGAACACCTATGCCCCGGCTTGCCGCCGTTCGGTAAGAGCACGAAGGGTGAACCTCCGAAGTGGAACAACCGGCGAGTACTTATCTTCACAGAGAACCGTGAGGGTACGAAGCGCTACCTCAAGGCAATCATCGAGGAGGTCATCGAGGGCAGCGATTGCGCAGACGATCGCATCGAGGTCATCGATGGACTTACGAGTTCGACTCGCCGCAAAGAAATCCAGCGCCGCTTCAACACCGACCCCGCGAAGGACCCGCTGCGCATCCTACTGGCCACTGACGCGGCTCGCGAAGGTCTCAACTTCCAGGCGCACTGCACGGACCTCTTCCACTTCGATCTGCCCTGGAATCCCGGCCGGATCGAGCAGCGCAATGGACGTATCGACCGCAAGCTCCAGCCGGCCGATGAGGTTCGCTGCCACTACTTCGTCTTGCCGCAGCGCATGGAGGACCGCGTCCTCGAAGTGCTCGTCAGGAAGACCGAGAGGATCCGGAAGGAGCTCGGCAGCTTATCCAAGGTCATCGACGATGATATCGAGCGCCGCCTGACCCGGAACGGCATCCGCCACTGCGACGCCGAGCAGCAGGCTCGCGAGATTGAGGCAGCCGACCTTGATGCTGAGCGCAAGCGCGTCACCGCGGAGGAGCTGGAGCCCGCCCGTGAGCGCCAGGAGGACCTGAAGGCGCAGATCGAGCGCTGCCGGACGCTGCTGGAGCGTTCTCGCACTTGGGTGGGTTTCCACGCCGCACCGTTCCGCGACGCGCTCTCCTGCTCGCTCGATATACTCGGCGCGGAGCCGCTGACTGAGACCACCGACGAGCAGCGCCGACGGGTCTGGACCTTCCCGCCGCTCGACCGCCGCGCCGAGACCGATCCGAGCTGGGCTGCCACCCTCGACACGCTCCGTGCCCCGCGCGGACCCAAGCAGAAGCTCGCCGAGTGGCGGCGGGAGGCGCCGATCCG
>JAGMDA010000694.1 GCA_023128935.1 Candidatus Eiseniibacteriota bacterium
CCGAAGCGAATCCGTAGCGCCTGCCACCGTCCAGGGGGCAGGCGCAAGTTGAGCGCTGGGCCCTTATGCGGACCCCGCCTCGGCGGAGCCTGGTGAGAAGTCCGCCCTAAACGAGTGCGGAGCAAAGCACCTTGCGCACCGCCAGGATCACATCCTCCACATCCCGATTGCTCAAACCCGGCGAAAGCGGAAGCGAAAGCGTACGTTCTCCCACCCACTCGGCATTCGGGAAATCCCCCTCCCCGTAACCGTAGCGCTCGCGGTAGTAGGGGTGGAGGTGCAGGGCACGGTAATGGACGCCAGTGCCGATGCCCTCTGCGTGAAGCGCTTGGAGCACCTGGTCCCGGCTGATGCGCAGCTGATCCAGATCGAGCAAGATGATGAAGAGATGCCGTGCGTGGCGATCTCCTTGCGCTGGCTCCGGCGGAATCCGGAGCGGCAGATCCGACAGGCCCTCTGTGTACCGGCGCCAAATTTCATCCCGGCGCTTCAGATTCGCCTCGACGCGGGCCAGCTGGTGGATCCCGAGGGCGGCTTGCATATCCGTCATGTTGTACTTGAATCCTGGGAATGTCACCTCATAGTGCCGGAAGCCTTCGTCCGAGTAGCGCTTCCATGCATCCCGCGAGAGCCCGTGAAGGCCGGCCACCTTGATCCAGTCGGCGATCTGGGGATCATCGGTACTTACCATCCCACCTTCGCCGGTGATGACATTCTTGGTTACATAGAAGCTGAAGACCGTGCAATCGCTGATGCTGCCGATCTTGCGTCCCTGGTGGGCGGCTTCAATGGCATGGGCGGCATCCTCCACGATACGCAGCTTCCGGTCGCGAGCCAGCGCCTGGAGCGCTGTCATGTCTGCCGTCCGCCCAGCGAAGTGCACGGGGAGTAGCGCGCGTGTGCGCTGGGTCATCTTCTCGCTGGCGCGCTCCGCATCGATACAGAGCGTCTCGCGATCGCAGTCTGCAAAGACCGGCGTGGCGCCAAGGTGTGTGATGACATTGGCCGTCGAGGCAAAGGTCATCGGGCAAGTGATCACCTCATCACCTGGCTTGACCCCGATTGCGATCATTGAGAGGTGCAGTCCTGCCGTGCAGGAATTGAGTGCCATGGCGTAGCGCGAGCCCACGTACTCACAGAAGGCTTTCTCAAAGGCAGCTACGCGGGGGCCGGTGCCCAGCCAGCCGGAGCGGATGGTGGCCTCCACCTCCCGGATTTCCTCTTCGCGGATGTCCGGCTTCCCAAAGATGAGGTACTCGGTCCGCACAGGCCGGCCACCATCGATCGCCAGTCTCGCGCTGCCATCGTCTGCCATCTGCGCCTCCTCGTGCTCCTTCCCGCCCGCATGGGGTACACCCTTCTGCCCTGTCCGTTCCCGCCTGCGTGGAGTACACACTTCTGCCTTGCGCACTACTCGCCCGGCCTCTGCTGTGTTTCTCTGGTTTGCGTCCTCTTCTACTACCCGCGGTCCTCACGGAAGGATCGGATCCATTGGGCCAGCCGGTGCACAGGGTCTGTCTTCTCCCAGCGGGCGAAGCGGGTCTTGACTCCGCCGAAGGATTCCTTGAAGGACTCGACGGCGGCGATCCCCGCGCTCGGGAGCATGTCGTAGATCCTGCATCCGTCTCGGATTGCGTCTTGGATGATCCGATCCTGGATCAACACATTGGGGCGCAGATTGCGCGCGTCGTGGTCGAAGTAGCCCGCCTGATAGTGCGCGATGCCATTCCAGCAGCACGTGAAAGTGCCCCCGATGACGCGACCCTCGAAGCGCGCTACATACAGTTTCACTGATTCTCCACCCACGCTCATCATGGCCTGGTAGAAGCCAAGCGGATAGATCAGCCGCGGCCGTTGCTCCCATGTCCGCATGCGCTTGAGATAGAGTTCATACACGCAGCGCACATCGGCATCCTCGCGTGAAAGCTCCACATGGACACCCTTGCGGGTCAATCTGCGGATATCATTCCGTTTGCGGGTCGTTAGGATCCCATTCCAGAAGTCCTCGACGGTTCGCGGCAGCTCCAACAGGTGCGTGGTTTCCCAGGCTCGTGAGACACCGGTGCTGGCAGGAGCGTCCGGGCCTTCAGCCTGAGTCGTGGCATCGGCTCCTTCCTGAAAGGGATTGCCGATCACGACTAGTGATCCAGATTTGCGGGCAAGGTTTCTGATCACCGCATCCCACACCAGTGGGGATGTGGTTGGGATCGGGCCTCCATAGAGAAAGGGAAAAGAGCTGTGTAGCGTGCTCAGGAGCCCGCCCAGGCGGCGCCACCGGAAGAGAGGCAATGCATATGCCTCGCCATCGATCTCAAGGATCCGGGAGAGGTCGCTCAGTTGAGGGAAGGCCGACGTGAGGATGCGCGCCCACGTGCGGGTGTGATAAAAAGTGGCCTCCGCGCGGTTCTCGAGGATGTTCTGGAAGCGGGCATCGTCGATTCCCTGCTCCGCGCGCCATTGCCGAGTGCCGCCTCCACCCATGGTTCTCTCCGCGAGGGGCTTCAGGCGGAGCTGACCCTCCGGAAGCGTCCCGCAACGTGGCCTACATCGAGGCCACGGAAAGCCGATAGTCCTCGATTTTCGCGCTGCGCCGCAGGTCGTTCATCCAGGTTCCGAGCAGGCGATTCTGCTTCTCTTGGAGCAATCCCATGCGCGCTTGCTCCTTTGCTTCGGCAAAAGCGGCCTCGTCGATTTCGGGAAGGCTCAGCGTCTCGACGACAAAGGCGCCCTGGTTGCCCGACACAACATAGGGAACCAGTCCGATCTCGCCGAGCGCAAAGGCGGCACCGGTGAGCTGAGGCTCACTGCCGAGCCCCCGCAGAAAGCCCAGGGACGTGGCCTCCGCAGCTATGCCGTGGATCGCGAGGGATTCCTGCGCTGCGGCCTCTTCCAACGACATGCCCTGCCGGCACAACTCCAGGATGGCAACCGCCCTCTGCTCAGCAATCTCCTTGCGTTTTTCAAGCATGCAGGCGTTCAGCACGCGCAGGCGGACTTCATCGAGCGAAGCAGGCTGCGGTGGCCGGCGTTCGTCCAAGAAGAAGAGGTACCAGGTATCTTTCGTCTGAACCGGCTTGCTGATCTCGCCCGGTTTGGCACGCAGGGCGAAATCCTTGGCTGCAGCGACATTGGCCAGCCCCCGAATGAATCCTTGGGGGTCAAAGAGTCCCGTATTGTGAATGGTAAGATCCATCTTCTCGGCCATAGACGCAAAGCCGTGCACATGGGCGCTGTCGGCCATGTCCGCCATGCGCTCGCGCAGATTGGCGTTGGTCTGAGTAGACATCTTGAGTGGGATGAAGATGTCAGCGATCTTGACCTTCTCGACGTCGTCCTCCGTGATCCTTTCTTCCACCTTGATCAGATGGAAACCATCGGAGGAAGCGATCACCTCACTGACCTCGCCGATGGGGAGACTGAAGGCCGCCTCGGCAACCTCCTTCTGAGAGATCTGTACCTTGGTCAGAAAGGTTGCCTCTTCGCCGCCCAGCCGGCTGGGGGGAGCAAAGGAGAAAGCCTTGACGAGGATGCCGAAATCCTCACCCCGCTTCAGCTCCGTGTAGGCTTCATTGATCTCCATTTGTGCATCAGAGCTGTCCTCAAAGGAGATGGTCTTGTCGATACGGACGTACTGCAACGCAACACGGTCGGGGTGGCTGAAGTCGTCTGGATGCTCATGCAGATAGGCCTCCAGGGCGGCGTAGTCAGCCTCCTCGGTTTTGATGCTGGTGTACGGAACCTTGATATAGGCCAACTCGATTTTCGCATTCTGATCCAGCCAAGACTGCCTGACCTCCTGGGCGGAGACCTTTACCCCGCAGAGCATCTGGAGCTGCAGCTTCTCGAACGCGACCATCTCTCGCTGCTCGGCTTCCAGCGGTATGGTATTTGTGCGGGGATCGGCCAGCCAGCCCTGGTATTTCTGGATGTCGAAGGCTCCCTCCGTCTGGAAGGCTGGGTTTATGCGGAAGCGGGGGGGAGGGTTGTTGATCAGGGCGATGGCTACCTCCCGATCAGTCACGCGGATCTTGCAGTCTCTGACTTCCTGCCGAATCAGGGCGCGGTCGACAAGGTTGTCCCATGTGCGGGATGTGAGCATCAGCTCGATCGAGTCGTCCGGACGCTGCCCGGTTTGCTGTTCGTAGATGACCCGTGCCTGGACGATGGCATCAGAGAAATCACGAACCATCACTTTCTCGCCATTGATCTTGGCCAGGACACCCTGCTCGCCGCGGCGGCTTCCTCCCTTGGTGGAGAAATCCGCACCCCAGGCCAGGAAGATGAGGCCGATGAAGGCGACAACTGTAATCCAGAGGATCACCTTCGTGTTTTCACGCATGCTTTCAAAAACCGCCATAACCAGTTCTCCCTACGACATATCCTCGGAAAAGGGCCCGCAGATAAGGCTTGCCCCCAAAACCGGCAAAGGAACATTGTATGGTAACGCTCACGTCTCTGCAAGGCCCGTGACAAGGGTTGGCGGACTCATTGGCGGGCCCGTACTGGGATTGATCGCCCGCGACAGCGGGTACCCCACCCTCTTCTGGGCGGCGGGGTTGTCTCTGGCACTGCTTGCCCCCCTGATCTTAGTAGCAGACGGCCTCCTTGACCCTCGCAGGCTGGCTTCCTAGACTCGCAGCGAGGCCGCCCAAGGCTGGGGGCGAGGTCGTGCGAGGCTGCGCAAGGCCGCCCAAGGCTGGGCGAGGTCGTACGAGGCTGCGCAAGGGCGCGCCAAGTCGCGCGAGGCTGGGCGAGGTCTCGCGCCAGACCACGGGAGCAAGGTCCTTAACGATGGGCTCAGGCGCGCGACCATCGCGGCCCGCGTGGAGCCGTTGGGGGATAAGGTGAATATCACTCTGCTGGCCCTGATGCTGGCCCTGGTGCTGCTCTCGGCTTTTTTTTCTGGGTCGGAGGCTGCGCTTTTCTCCGTCACGAGGGTGCAAGTGCACCAGATACGCGCACGCCGGGACAAGCCCTCCCGCAGGATCCTCGCTCTACTTAACAATCCCAGCCGCACACTGACTACGTTGCTTGTTGGCAACAATCTCGTGAACATCGCTCTGTCTTCGATTTGCACGGTGTTCTGCCTCATGGTGTTCGAGGACAGGAACAGGGCGGTGGAGATCTCGGCCGTGGCCGTCACGCTGACCGTGCTTCTCTTTGGTGAGACGACCCCCAAGACCCTGGCCGTGAATTACGCCCTGGGGGGTTCCCGGGTGGTCTCCGGGAGCCTGCTGTTCTTCAGCCGGGTGCTGGGTCCCGTTACCCGGTTCGTCCACGGTCTCTCTATGTTGGTGCTGCGGGCGCTGGGAATGGAGGAGAGTGTTTCAGTTCCGAGAGCATTGATCTCGCGCGCTGAGCTGCGGGCCGTGCTTGAGGATGTGGACAAGGAAACCTCGGTGATCACTCGCCGTGAGAGCCGCATGGTTCAGAACATCCTCGATTTCTCCCGCCGTACGGCCGAGCAGATCATGACACCACGAGTGGATGTCGTTGACCTCAATATGGCCGAGGCGCCCAAGCGATGTGTAGATCTCATGCGCGAGACACGCCACTCGCGCTATCCTGTTTTCGATGAGGATCCGGACAATGTGCTCGGATTCGTCAAGGCCAAGGAGTATCTCCTCAATCCCGACAAGGGGATCCGTGAGCTCCTGCGCCCGGTGGTCTTTTTCCCCGAGACTGCTCCAGTAGACCGCATCTTCTCGGAGATGCAGAGTTCCCGAACTGCGATGGTGATTGTGGTCAACGAGTACGGGGAGACAGTGGGCTTGGTCACGCGGGAGGACGTGATCGAGGAGATCGTGGGTGACATATACGACGAGTTCGATCTGGAAGAAGTGCCCATCAGGAAGAAAGGGGAGGGTCTCTATATTCTCCGGGGACGATCGGATCTCTCAGACCTCAACGAAGAACTGGGGCTAGAGCTTCCGGACGAGTCATCGGTTACGCTCAACGGCTTTCTGTGCGAGGTGCACGGAAAGATCCCGCGTCCCGGTACGGTGGTGGCGTGGAGAAACCTGCGCTTCCATGTAATGGAAGTGGCCCGCCATCAGGTGCGCAAGGTTCTCCTGGAGATCCCGGAGGGGAAGCGGGGGGACGAAGCATGACGGTTGCAGATATCCTCCGTCATCTGATCCTCATCCTACTGGCCCTCGGAGGATCGGCCTACTTCTCGGCCGCGGAGATGGCGCTCATCTCTGCCAACCCGCTTCGTGTGCGCCAGCGGGCCAAGGCGGGCGTCTCCTCCGCCCAGCGCGTCCGCCGGCTCCTCGAACGCCGCGAGCACATATTGATCATGTTCCTGATCGGCCAGGCCGGGTTGAACGTATTGAGTGCGGCCATCACGACGGACCTTGTCGACCGGTGGCTGGGTCACGGATTGGCTGCTCCGATCATCTCGATTGTCTGTGTCACACTAGTGGTTGTTGTGGTTGCCGAGATCGTGCCGAAGGTGATTGGCAAGCGGGAGGGTGATCGCCTCCTCATGCAGCAGGTTCGGGTTCTGGAGTTTTTGCACTATCTCTTTCTCCCGCTTACACAGTCTGTACATCTCTATGTCAAGTTCCTGCTGCGGCTCGTGGGTCGCGGCCGCAGTTCGCCATTTGTCACCCGGGAGGAACTCAAACTCCTCGTGCGCGAGGCGCAGATAGAGGATGAGTCGGCCCACCGAGAGAAGCGGATGCTCGAATCGATCCTGGAGTTCCGCGAAACCGTGGCGCGGGAGATCATGATCCCCATGAACCAGGTGATCGCACTTGAGAAAGGTACGACCTGCGAGGTCTGGCGCGCCATGGTTCGCAGGCACGGCTATACACGCATCCCGATCTACAAGAAGCAGATCGACCATGTGATCGGCGTCGTCAATGTCTTTGATCTGCTCTACGATGCCGACCCCAAGGATTCCGTGGATGACTATGTCCGTGAGATACCGATTGTGCCCGACTCGAAGCGCATCGATCACCTACTCGTGGAACTGCAGAAGACGCGCAATCCGATGGCGGTTGTGGTCGATGAGTTCGGATCCTGCGGGGGAGTGGTTACGGTGGAGGACATAGTTGAGGAGATCGTAGGCGAAATGGCCGACGAGCATGAACGGTCCTTCCGCAAGATCCGTCGGCTGGCGCCTGGGGTCTTCATTGTCGAAGGACTTACTGATATCGACGATTTGAATCAGCAGCTCGGCCTGCAGCTGCCCCAGGGGCGCTATGACACAGTGGGGGGTCTCGTGCTCAGTCGGGCGGGACGGATTCCGCGCGAGGGGGAGCGGTTCGGTTTGCAGAACGTCACCTTCGAGGTGCTTGATGCGGATGCTTACGCTGTTCGCGTGGTCAAGGTGACACTGCCGAAGGAGGATCAATCCCGATGAAGAAGCGGCAACAACCTACCGCGGCGGCCGGAGCGCGCGGCGGGCGGAATCAAACCGGCGCGATATGGAAGAGAAGCGCAAGCACATTCCAGGTGGGCTTGGCCTTGCTTATCGCGGCGGCTCTAGCCCCATGGGCTGCAGTTGCTAGCGGTGACACGGCTGACTTCCAGAGCATGGCTGGGAACACAACTGCGGCTGTGGTGGCAGGCAGTGGTGGGGCCATCTACTACTCCTCCGGTAGCCATGTCACGTTTCAACCCTCTTCTGTTGAGAATCTCGAGGTGGATCTGTGGGGCGCTGCGGAAAACGGGTCGGGCCGCTTCTTTGTGGTGGGGGATGAGGGGACGATTCTGATCTCCAGCGGCGCTCATGGCGCGGCTTTCATCGCAGAAGCCTCCCCGACCAATTACGCCCTCTACTGTGTCGTGGCCTTTGCGAGCTGCATGGTGGCTGCGGGAGATGGGGGCACGCTAGTGCGCAGCACCTCGCTATTGGGGGGTGGCTGGACCTCTCAGAGCACGGGCACACAGAAAACGCTGTATGATCTGGCCCAAGGCAACTCGGTCGCTGTTGCGGTTGGAGAGGGCGGAACAATCCTCAAGGGGAGCATCCATGGCACTGGATGGACGCCCGTTCCTGATGCACCGGCTCCTGGGGCGGAGCTGCGCGGCATAACGGTGCTGGGAGATCAGCGGTTTCTGGCCGTGGGCTTGGGGGGCACGGTGATCCGTGGCCTGGCAGATGGATTGAGCTGGGAGGTTTTGACCTTTCCTCCAGAGTGTGATCTGTATGATGTGGCCGCCAGACCAGGTGCACAAGCGTTAGTCGTGGCGGTTGGGGAAGGTGGCATGGTGTTCACATCGAGTGATGCGGGCGAGACCTGGGAGCCGGCCGACTCCCCGGTCAATCGCACCCTTCGAAGCGTCGTTTACACCGGAAATGATTTCCTTGCCGCCGGAGATCACGGAACCTTGCTCCGCTCACTGTACGGAATCGTCTGGGACGATCTGACCCCTATCCGCAAGACGAGCTGGGGAAAACTCAAGGGATTGTTCCGCTGAGAGGGTGTTAGGCATGGCATGCGGATACGCGGCGGCAGCAGATGGGCAGTTAGTAATGCGGGCTCCCGCAGCGCATCTGAGCGCCACTATACTCGACAGCCACGCCGCGTTTGATGTCGTTGATAGGGAATAGTGAGTATGGGGCGGAAGAAGCGGGTCCCCCGAGTGATGGCGGCCCACAGTGTGGGCGTCCGATGGATCACGCTGATCTACTTCTGTTCGGGGATCTGCTCCCTGATCGATGAAGTCGTTTGGGTCCGCCTGCTCAAGCTGACTTTGGGCAACACCGTCTACGCCTCGAGCATTGTGATTTCGATGTTTATGGGTGGGCTGGCGCTCGGAGCCCTCCTGATGACCCGCTTTGCAGATCGAGTCGAGCGACCGCTGCGGCTCTATGCGCTCCTCGAAGTCTGCGCTACGTTCTCGGCCCTGTCGTTGCCGATCGCCCTGCGCTTTGCCGATCAGGGATACCGCTGGTTCTATACACAGGCCCATCCATCGCCCGCGGGGCTGCTCGCTCTCCAGGTGATCGTGTCAGCCGTCCTGCTATTGGTGCCGGCGATGGTGATGGGCAGCACCCTGCCACTCCTCAGCCGGTATGTCACCGCGGTGCACGACCGGGTAGGACGCCTGGTCGGGCGCCTCTATGCGCTGAATATGCTGGGGGCCACGCTCGGCACGTTCCTCGCCGGCTTCGTGCTCATCCGCAGTGTCGGGGTGATGGGCACGCTCTACATTGCCGCG
>JAGMDA010000695.1 GCA_023128935.1 Candidatus Eiseniibacteriota bacterium
ATAGTCTCTTCCCAGCCCCAGACATGGGCGCCGACACCGCCGGGCCCGCCTAAACTGCCGATATTGAAGTGACTGCCACAACCACCTTCACCAGCTTCAGTCCCGAAAATAAGGGTCCAGTCAGGGATGTTCATGTGGTCGGCCTTGGCCCAGCAGGCGATTGTTCTCGGAGTATTACCGTCAATACCTACGTTGGGCTCGACAACCAGATGGTCGTCAATACCGTCAAGAGAAAGTGCCTGGCCAATCACGCCGGCGGCGAAGCCCGGGTTACTACCACATGGGTCACTGGCGTGGTAGCCGTGCACGCTGGAGTCATTGAAGTTGCCTTCGAACTGATACCATGCCGCCAGATTAACATCGCTTGGCGCTGATGTCGTAATAACCCGGTCGCGTAGCAGCCAGTCGGCTCCTACCAACGCAAGGTCCTTCTCATCAACGATGCAGTCGTAAGGCTCGGCAATATCGTAAAGCGGTTTTACAATCGAAGCCACACATCTGGGCGGACAAGCACGGATATCATCAATGTAAATGGCGCCTGAACCACCGGAATCAGGATGAGTGACCCGGTCGCCTAAGCCGATGCGGACCTTCTTGACAGCGTTCAGATCCAATGCGCCAAAGTCCGACAGCTTGATATTCCACTCCTGCCAGGTCGTCAGTGTCGCCGCATTGACATCATTGTGCTCGACCACATACGTATCAGTATCGTCAGAGAGAGCCACATACAACTGCTCGGGAGCGTTAAGACCAATGTCACCCCGGGCCCAGGGCTTGTCCGTCCCCGGATACGAGTCGAAATTGTTGAAGTCTGCAACGCATAGCTGAGCACCGTCATGGCTGGTCACCGCAACGCCCGCATACAGACATGGGTCATCCATGGGGACAACCTTGTAGGTAACGTCAGGGTCCTCAGAGACGTTCACATCCGCCCAGTCCCAGGTCTCACCGGTATTTGAATAAGACGCTGTAAACGCGCCCGTGGCTGAGCGCTCCAATTTCAAGTGTACCGGCGTGCCTAAGGCCCTATCCCAGTTTGGGTTTGTGGTTTCGGCCCTTTGGTCGCAGATTCCACCCTCTACCTCACGCCACTGGAAGGAAACCCCCTGACCGGGCGTAACGTACACTGCGGCAAATCTCGAGTATGGTGTCCACTTCTCACGAATCATCAGTCCAGCCTTGGCCCACGGGTTTGTATCATCCATTCTGACAACCCGCGTTCGAATGAAAGTCGTAGTTGCGGGGGGAATCCACGGGTACATGGCGAGGAAGTAGAACTCGTCGTGCGTGCTCCAGATGTCGCGGCCCCTGCCTGTTACCGAGAACTCGGGCCAAAGGCTGAAATCGCTGCTGCCGTCAGATATCGGATGGCCCTGGAACCACATCGTCAACGATTTAGCACCCTCGTCGGACCAATTCTGGCTGACACCGAGATTCTCAACAGTATTGGCTTCGATCTCTGAGTAATAGGGCGCGTTATAGGCCTGATGTTCCTCACCAGGAACAGGCGGACAAGTATAACCATCGTTGTCGTAATACAATGCCATCGCCTGGTCACCGCCGTGAATCGGACCTG
>JAGMDA010000696.1 GCA_023128935.1 Candidatus Eiseniibacteriota bacterium
CGCGCCCTGCGCTCACCATAAGTGCTCCTCGCCGGCAGGTCAGGAAGGGCCCGGTTACGGTTGTCTATGGCGCCCGGTGCGCCCACCGCGCTCGCGCGGTACTGGGAACCGCCTGCAAGGTGTGGGATGTGATCATGCCGGTCTTTGGCCAAGGCAAGCAGCTCAAGACATGGCAGATCACTCTGGATCCGGGCTGCTATGGTTCGAACGAGTTGATGTTCGAGCTGCGTCCCGAACTGCGCAGCTTTATCGGGGATGACCTCCAACCAGCCGTACTGGCGGGAACGCTGGCGCAGCTTCTGGCCCACTGGTGCACCCTAACCCGGTTTGGCTGGCTGCTGCGTACATTCAATGCACCGATCCGGTTCTACCTGGAGATGCAGGTCCTAGAGAAGTTGGGGTATGAAGCCTATGCCATGCAGCGGCGTCAGGCCTGTGCAGGTGGCCAGACCCCCGATCTGGGCCGGGTCTACACCGACCTAGACGAGATCGCTCCGGTACGGCGGCTGTGGCTCGAGATTGCCGACAAGTTCGGTCCGCGTGCTTTCAGGAAGTTCATCGCGGCGGTTCCCAAGAAGGAACCGTATAAACATCTGCCGGACGAGGTCTATAGCCAGTTCGATAGATTCTCCTTCTTCCTGGCGCGGGCTCTCGGGCCTGCCGCCTACCGCTGGCTTGAAGCGCGTGGATTCACGTTGCGGCGCATTCCGCTCCAGCCGCCGGGTAGCACGGCGCTCAAGAAGGCTGTGCAACGCGCGCTGTCACGCCTGATCGTAGACACCGAGGAACCGGCCGCCGACCGTTATGCAGCGCTACAAGCCTTGGCTTACGAACTCGTAGACGGCAAGGACAGCCTGAACCGATGTGCCCGCCGGGCAAGATCGCGCCGGGATGCCACGGCGCTCGTGGCCATGACACAGCTCATATTGGCACGCGATGCGCGTGGACTGTCGGCGGCGCGCCGCTTCCTGCGCAGCCGGGATCGTGGTCTGGCTGCGGTCACCGCGCTACTATTGGGGTTGGAAGCGCGCGACGCAGAAGCCCTTGAGCTGCTCGCCCGACTGGCTGGTGAACAGGACACCCGCTTTCAACTCAGCGCTGGCCATGCCCTGCAGCTCGCAGGGAACAAGCACGCGCGGCGCTTCGCCTTCGCGAGCCTGCGTGGCTGCCACATGAAGGTGATCGAGGACGGCCTCAGGAAGGCGTTCCCGACTGTGGATGGTTATGAAGTGGCCAACACCTGGTGTATGCCGATGTTCCACTTCACGGCGCATGGCGCGGCCTTCTCGACCTACTACGTTGAATGGGTACACACAGCGCCACTCTGGCGGCGCCGCGGCTTGGCCCGCTTGGCTATGATTGCGGCGCTGGACAGCCGCTGGGACCGCGAGTGTGCAACAACCAGCTTGCACACGGGCGCACGCTGGGTGGCGCACGCGCTCTATCGCCAGTTCCGTTTGATTGACTACACCAGGTCAAGCATGTTCCGGAAACCGCTGCAGCTCGAGCCGCCGCTGCGTCCGCCCCGCGGGATCTCGGTGCGGCGTGCGAGGGTCGCCGATGCGCGCGCCGTCAGCGATTTCCTGCGCGACATCTGGTCGGCGCGGCCAGTACCGGTTGAGCGCCTGTATCCCTGGCCGGAGCGGGGGCCCGCGTTTCTAGCATTTGAGGGTCGCCGCTTGGTGGGCGCAGCTTCGGCCGAGCTGGAGGGTAAGAAGGCGCATCTGGAATTCATTGCGCTGGCCAAGTTCAAGAAGAAGGCCCCCAAGCGAGGCAAGCAGGGTGGGGACGGCAATGAAGACGGGGATGGCAGAGAAGATGGAGACGGCAGGGGAGATGGA
>JAGMDA010000697.1 GCA_023128935.1 Candidatus Eiseniibacteriota bacterium
GGGTTCGGCAGTGCCCACAGGTGACATCGCCCTTGCGCTGATTCGCCCACATCCACCGCGGCAGGCGACGGGCGCCTGTACGTGGAGAAGACGGCATAGTGATCCGAGCCGATGTGTCCGAGGCTGTCGGTTATGACCTCCGAGGAATAGAGCTCCCACGCGCTGTTGGGAGAACGGAGCACGAAGTCGACCCGCTGAACCGGACCGAGCCCTCCCGGGTGCATACCTTCTGTCTCCTGCGTGTAGCCCAGCTCGAGCGGATGCTGTGTACGAAAGCTGTCCTCATACCCTCGATCGAGAAGATATCCGACCGGTTCCCAACCCTTGATCTCGGGCGGGAGAGCCCCATGTGCATAATCCGGCGGCGTCGGGCTTCCCGGTTCGCAGTCGATCGGAGAGTAGCTGTTGAAGTCCCCCCCGATCCAAACTGTTTCCCCCACCGGTAGCCCATCCAAGATCTCGAGCAGAGCACAGGCCTCCCGCTGCCGGTCTTCCCGATTTTGTCCCGGCTTGAAGTGGACGCCGATCGCGTGTGCCGGTGTCCCCCACGCATCAAGGATCGCGTGGATGAAGACGTGATGGATCTCGACGATCTCAGGTCCAACCGGCACTTCGTGGAACGTCTCGAACGAAATGATCGGTAGACGGCTGATGACGGTGACGTGAAAGCCCGTCCATGCGAACCCAACGTAGCCTTCATACGGCGGATATTCGGGGAATGACTGGTTGAGCGAGTCGACGTAGATGGCGATGTAGTTCTCCTCGCTCTCGTGCCACCCGTTGCACTCCTGAAGAAGGATCAGATCCGGGTTGTGGTTCTCGATGACCCCCAGCCACTCGCGATCGCGCCCCTGGACAGAGCCGTGGTCGTGTCCGCCCCAGTAGATGTTGTAGGTCATCACACGTAGCTCCAGGTCTTGCGCATCTGCAAGGACAGGAAGAAACAGGGCCACACAAAGCAGAAGAGTTAGTGGAGTGGCGCGTACTGATGGCATGGGAATCCCCCCGTCGAAGAATGGTTCCCCAAGGCTGAACGCACTATCCGTAGCCGATCTTGCAAGCTCGGCGGTTCGTGTTCACGGACTAGATTATAATGGCTTCAGCTGTTCCGAGTCAATCCAAGTTGCAGACGGCGGGTATCTACTGCTCCAGTCGGATTCCCGACAACTGCGAACACTGCGGCGGCGAGGTCGTGGCCTTGAGCAATGGGAGCTATCGGAACCACTGCCCGTTTTGCCTGTCATCGAAGCACGTTGACAATGCGCCTGGTGATCGGCAAAGCACCTGCAGTGGGCTGATGCAACCCATCGGGCTGAGACACAAGTCGGGCAAGGGCCTTCAGATCGTCCACCAGTGTCTCGAGTGCGGGAAAAGGAGCGCCAATCGCTTTGCGGAGAATACTAAGCATCCTGACGACATAGATAAGATCGTCAAGCTGTAGTGTCGATTGTCCGGGGGCGATTCGCCGTCGCGCGAGATGTCATGCAACTACCCGGCCGGCACGACCGGGGGGCTTGCCGCGGGTCTGGCATAGAACCACATTTCCCGCTCCGACATCTCTTCGGCCGTCACCGTCTCCTTGCCGTACCAGAATATGGTCGCACGGCTATCCGTGTTGCGGGAAGTGTGATACACCGCCTGGCCATTTAGCATTCGATTTGTGCCGGGAATGTACCGACCGCTGGGCCGGCGGTGCGTGGCCTTCTCGTAGAAGACCCGCTGCGCCTCGAAGAGGAAGATGGCCGGACGAAAGCGCAACTCCGCTTCCTCCAGATCGAGGATGGCGTTGACGACATCTCCGCGCGGCCCACCGTCGATCATGAATATCGCCTTTACCTCTTCGTCGTCATGCGCCAGGGCCCGGCGCATGTGGCCGAGACCGGCCTCGATGTAGTTGTCGCGGAAGGGCGACTCGCCGAACTGATCCTTGACGAATTCAGCGCGCTGCTCATAAATGAACCGCACGGTATCGTCGATCAAGACGGTGAACTGCCCGTCGAACGGACGCGCCGCCTTGAGGAAGCGGTAGCGCAGCCGCCTCAGGGGAGAGCCCCACAGCTTCCTCTTGGCCAACGGCAGGCGCCGTAGATCCGGCGGTATGTCAATGACAGGCTGGCTCTTACCCTGGAGATATGCCTTGATCTTGTCCAGTGACCAGGGTGTTGTCGTGCAGGAAAGCTCCGTCAGATGGTGAGCTGCGAGGTTCTTTGTAATCGATTCGGTGTTGGTATGAAACCACTTGCCGCTCGTCTCGAGAGAGATAAAGGATAGCTTGCGGCCACTGTTCACGAACTGCTGTAGGAAGTACTGCGTCGAGGCGCCGGACCCATATTCCACAATGAAATCGGCCTCGAATTCACGGATGGTGTCTAGAATCAGTTCAACGGATGAATCGCTGATATACGGAACCGGACCACTGCATCCCGTTGCGGCCATATCGAGCATAGTCTCCACTCAAGACCTCCCCTGACAGTGTCATCCGTGGCGTTTCCACTGAATAGATGTACAGAGCATTGTCTGTCGGACGCCCGAAGGCAGTCAAGCGATACTGCGCATCTCGTCAGCTCTCTGCTGCGGCCACGTGTCTCACGCGCCCTCACCTTCGTCATGCCCCCCCCGATCCTCGGCGTACCCCACAGGTATGCCTCCGGTCAGCTTGGTCGCATTTCGCGCCATGTCACGCACCTGCGCGCTCTCGCGACGATGCCTGGTGACAAGTCCGGGCTAGTTCGGGAGAGGTTTCGGGAGTTCGCGGCGGATGGCTAGTTCGGGAGAGGTTTCGGGAGTTCGTGGCGGACGGCTGTGGATAGCATGTGCTATCCGTTGACGACGGTCGCCAGACTCAACAGCTTGGAGCTGATCTTCAGACCAGCTTTGTCCGCCGCGCTAATGTTGATGGCGAATCTTAACCTGTTATGCTCCATAAAAAAGTTGATGATTCCGCCGCTCCGTGCGAAGTCATCCAAATCGCTGACCGTCAGTACAGCGTGGCCCTCAAGCGCGTCGAGGATCCTTCGTACGCGCCCTCTTTCCGATAAACTGATATAGACGATAGCGCAGTCCTTGACCTCATCGATGCGGCAAGATCGCCTGATCACAAACGCCCTTCTCTTTACCGTTTTTCCCTCGAGGACCGTATCAAGAGCAGATCCAAAGAGGTCATCGCCGAGGATGCCAATTGTCACGACGGAGTTTATTGTGGAGAAGGAGTTAGTAGGCCACGTGACGAACTTGGCGAAGTTGTATAGGAATGCCGCCTTCAGCTCATATTCCGTAGGCTGGCTGGCTGGCGTCGACGATGGGATCATGGATGCGGTGCAGAGCACCCCAAGGAAAAGCAGGCGAGTAAACAGCCTACGCATCGGCTCAGAATCTCCAGGTGACCAAACCGTACACGCTGCGTTGGACCAGGGTATGGGAATTGTTCATCTCCGATGCATACTCGCCACGCGAAGCATCAAGCAGGTCGCGCCCAACGAGGGCCAACTCTATCTGGTTGTGGGGCATCCATCCGATGCGGGCGTCCACAGCGGTATAGGCATCGATCTTGTGATGCGGGAGTTCATCGATATACCTGACACACACGTCAAACTCGAGGTTCGGCAATATGTCAATCATGTTATGGATAAATAACTGGTTCTGTGGATTGCTGTCCTCATAATCCGTAACCGGCTGGGCCGTACTCCCTGCAGGCAGGCGCAATTCCATCTGAAGGCGAGAGTACCCTGCTCGTAGATTTACCCAGTCCCAGGGGTTCCACTCTGCCGAGATCTCTATGCCATAGGTTTCCCCATCCTGAACGTTGCCCACATGGAGCGGTACGAGTATGTAAGGCGAGGGGATGGTGTCGAAAGCTGCCTGGGCCGCATCAAATGTGCGGAGCTTGTCGTAGACGTTGTAAAAGGCCGCGAGTTCCATGGAAAGCTGTTCACACGGCCGAAAACGATATCCCGCCTCGTAGGCGATGAGCTCCTCGCTCTCGATTTGCGGACCGCCGTAGAGCGTCAGCATCATGGGGAACGGGTTCGGGTTCTCCGGAGTGCCTGGCGGCACAACTGCCCACGGGATTATGGCATCGTGTTCGATAGGGGAAGGTGTCCGAACGGCCCGGGAGACGGCGCCCCAGACAGTGTGCCGTTTGTCAGGCAGCCAAGCGAGGCGTCCCGTTGGTTGGATTTCGAAGTCCGTGAAATCATTGTGTTCAAACTTACAGCCCAGCGTAAGGCGCAATCGGTCCTCCACAATGGCAGTATTACTGTGCACGAAGGCGCTGGCAAGGTCGACTGTTTGGTCCTCTCTGTCTGGGTTCGGCCAGCCACGTGAGCTGCCGCTGATATCGTCACTGCTGGACCGGAAGCCCAATCCCCAAATCAGCTCCTGCCACCACGAGAGGCCGAATCGATGCTGGAAGTCAATGTCAAAGGTGTTTCGATTCTCTTGAAGAAAGGCGTCGTGCCGCTCAGTGCGGTCAAAGTAGATCTGCAGTGAAATATCGGAGCTCTGTGAGAAGAGGTGAGTCAAGCGCATCAGAGCATTCCCGCCTGCGATCTGCGTCCTGTCCTGAAGCGTCTCGTGATAC
>JAGMDA010000698.1 GCA_023128935.1 Candidatus Eiseniibacteriota bacterium
CTCCGGTGTTCTCGCCAGTGGCTCCGGTGCCGATGTTTCCGAAGGTGCCATCGGCGTCTGTCACGACAACCCAGGTACTTCCGGAGATGAGGGTTCCCGTGACGCCTGTCGCGACAGCGTCTCCCGCATTCTGGATACGCACGCTGATCTCCCCTTCTTCGCCGGGATCAACCTGGGTACCCATGCCGTAGAGAGTGACATCTTCATAGGCGAACTCGGCGGAGACGACCGGGATGTCGATCAGGGAGTGCCAGATATCCGCACCGGACTGCAGGTCGAGCCCCAGGCGGATCACATGTCCGTTGGGTGCTCCGCCACTGATCTCGATGTCAAAGTCGTCTTCGCTCCAAGCGGTCGCCCCAGGGGAGATCTCTCCAAATGTCTCCTCGGCATCGAGGATCGTGACGTAGGGGTCATCTTCCGTCAGGGTCCCCGTCACTGCGGACGCGATATGCGTGCCGAAGTTCTGCACCTGCACGGGGATCTCGATCCGCTCGGCGGGATTGGGGAAACCATCGCCATTTCCTGAGCTGGACCCGCTCATGTCGTCGTCGATGCTGTGCGCAAGGTATCCGACGAATCGGTCAGCCTGATCAACGTCGATGGAACCTAGGTATGGATGGTGATCATGCTTGGTGACTGTGATCAGCATCTCCCCCGTCTCTGACGTGCTGACGGGGAGTTCCACCGTGCCGTCCGGGTCTGTGTAACCTCCCACGTGGGTTTCGTCACCTTTCCAAAGACAGACGTAGGCACCCTGGCACGGATATTCGAGCACCGTGACATCCACGGTGACAGAGTTCGTCCCCAAAGGAATGCTTGAGGGATGGGAAACTTCTATGCTCCGAGGAACACCGGTCCAGATCTCGCCGGCGGCGTCTCCTATCAGGTTGTTCCAGTGGGTGAAGTTCCGGCAACCGCTCGGATCCGCGGCTCCGTAGTTGATGTACAACTCGTACTTGCCCCGCGTGAAGGACTCGCCGAAGGTGTAGAGTTCCTCCCAGAAGATGGCGCGCCACACGCCATACATCATGCAGTTGTTGTAGCGCGTGTGGGTGGCACAGGTGGCCGTTCCGATACTGGCGATGCCTCCGGTGGGCGTCTCTGGAGGAACCCCCGCGCGGATCCAGGCCTCGGATCGGGAAGTTCCCCATGAGAAGTCCCCCGTGCCGCAGGTCAGGTTTACCGCGTAGGGCATCTTCCAGCCGTTCTGGAGTGCCATGATATTGCCTGTACTGAATCCACTCATACCCAGGTAACCACGGTAGTTAAAAACGGTATCCCCGCGATTGAGCGCATTCGTCATCTGGCTCACCCAGGGCGAGGAGAAGATGGTATCAACCTCCGTATAGCCGCATTGCAGCATGCGGATCTTCAGCCACTGCATGATCTGGATGCAGGTGATGCCGGAGTAGCCCGGATCCCCGACGAGACAGGCCCGCGTGTACCAACCTGTCTCCTCCATATAGGGGGTGCTCTCATAGCCCACAATCTTGGTCACGCAGAGCCGGAGCCGATCGACTGAATCGACCGAGATACGCCCGATGTGAGCATCCGCGAGAACGTCACCGCCGTCGAGCTGGCAGTACGGATGATCCGTGTCCCCACCGCTGTGGGTCCAGGCGGGAATAGCAATGCTCCCGTCTGCGTCACCCACCAAGGAGATCAGCTCGGGCGGGTTATCCCAGGTATCGTAGGCCTCCTCGAGCCAGTCCTTGATCTCGCTGCCTGAGGAGCCGGTCTCTGCGGTCGTGGCAAGATAGACGTCGTAGCCCTTCCGGGTGCGCCACTCGACGAGCGGCTCAAGGGCGTCCACAACACTGGGGTTATTGGGGCAGATGATTACACAGGAACCCAGCGAGACGCTCTGACCCTGCCTTGGTCCCTCGTAGTTCGCCACCAATCTCCGGTAAAGCCGGTCGAAGGAAGCTGGGATGACCCGCGCGTGCCGCTCCTTGGCGTTGCGCAGATCAGTGCCTGCAAATGTAACATCGACCCGGACCCTGCTGGCCACCTCGATGGTCTCCCTGGAGGGGTCGTAGCGGACGGGCCGGAAAGTGATTGGCACCACGCGCAGATCCCTAGCGATTGCGGGATCCCCGATACGCACACGATCTTCCTCTGCGTATCCGGTGCCAGCGTAGGCCTCCCGGTTAATGACGAAGTCCGATCCGTCCTCGGGCTGCATCGGGAATGGCCGGTAGCCGGCAAGTTCAGTCGTCTCTACACTGATGGTCTCGAAGGAGACCCCCGCGCGGTCGGGGATCTGGATGAGCCGGGAGAAGGTCGGGAGCATCGGCTCGCCTTCGGCACCATCGAAGCCTCCACCGTCTATCTCCAGGACATGGTAGGTTTCGCCCTCTAGTTCAATTGACTGCACGGCCATCGCGGGAAGTTCAAACTCAAGCTGCAGGCCCTCATCGCTGGAATGTATTACTCGTACGGCGGGCGGGGAGCCCGGATCCTGCGCGTCGGGCAGGAGCACGAGGGTTTCGACTTCGCCAATAGCGGGTGACGAACCACCGGCGGCGGTGACGGCCCAGGCGGCTGATGGGCAACCTGCGAGAATTGCGATCGCAAGAAGCAGATACATATAGGCTGTGCTGCGCTGATGCATGGGTTTCTCCCTCTCCGCCAGCTGCGGCCTAACGGCCAGGTCCTCTTTGCGACGGGGTCCAGTTCCAGACCCACTCCTTCATGTGAGTCTAACATGCAATGGCCGTTTGAGTCTCCCCCCAGCTGGTGCCAACTGCAATAGGAGGAGTTTACTCATGCGCCGCTTCTTGTCGTCATCGCGGCCATTGAGGAAATCCTCGTCGCGGGTTCCGTCACCGTCATCGTCACCCCGGCTGAGCGAGAATCCGCCCCTATCCCCGCCGCGCGCGCCTTCAAAGGAGGAGTAGATCGTGTCGATAGGATCCAGCGAGGGCCGGAATTCGGCCCCCTGGGAGACGTATTCGTTACCGTCGCTGGCCACCGCGCCAACCCACAGCGCCGCCTTCGCCAGGCTGGTTCCCGCGGTACCAACAACGACGTAAGCACCGCAACAATTCCTCCTGGTCAGGTGCCGTGCGGTACACCGTCAGCATAGCTCATCCCGTATGTTTCGCCAACCCTCGCGACGGGACCTGGTGAGAAACCCAGACTAGCTTGCCGACACGGTCCGGCAGCAATGCTCTTGTAGTTATGCTATTCTAGATGATTCAGCGCGTACATCGGATCCCACGGCGGCAACAGGATCGGATCCTTGCGCGAGAACTCAATCAGTTCGTCCGACAGATATTTTTGATGGATAACAGCGCCAAAGAGATAGCAGTCAAACCAGTCGTTGTACATGTGCCACATCCCACTGTCGCCATCGTCCTCACCCCAGCTGTTTTCGACGAGCCACTTGGTGGCGCGGGTACTGACGGTATCGACACCGACAAGGGCCATGGCATGGTTGGGCGTGATCATCCCCAGCTCGATCAGATCCTTCTTGGCCATCTCGAACTCAGTGCCATAGATGAGATCGTAGTTGTAGATGTCGAGCATCATGATGCCCTCCTTGCCATAGTTCTCCTTGCCCACATCGCATGCAAACCAGACGGCGGTCGAGTCAAGAATGGAACGTAGTGCACAGGCCTTAATCGAGTCGATCGGCACATTGAGCAGGGCCAAGTTGGGGCGATCATAGATGTTGCGACTCATCTCCAGCGCGTAGTTCTCGTAGTAGTCCTTGCCGGGGTAGTTGAAGAGGGCGACATAGGCACTCAGTTCGATGTCGATGACCTCCTCGTAGAAGGCCTTGGGCGTCAGTGGTTCGGGGTAGGTGGCAATGTCGGTGCTGTCGCTCTTCTCGTAGCGCCAAGTGAACTCGCGCGGCGGCTGGCCGAGGTTGAGTACGAGCATGCGGTAGACTTCGGCCAGCATTCCCTCCTTTCGCTCGCGCAGCTCCTTCTCGAATGCGCCATCGCGAGATAGGCTGCGCAGCTCCAAGCCCATCTCCATGACCTTACGTCCGATCAAGTGGTTCATCGTGCCGG
>JAGMDA010000699.1 GCA_023128935.1 Candidatus Eiseniibacteriota bacterium
CACCGCGGGCCAAGGCGCCGCGGGCCAAGCCGCCGCGAGCTGCACCGCCTACGACCCCTCCACCCAGTGCAATTCTACGCCCCCCCTCCCTCGGCGCGCTTCTGATCACAACTACCATTGAGGATAGCGATCTCTTTATACCGCTGGCTCGAGGCGACTGGAACGATCGCCGGCACCATGAACTCTGTTTGTCCGCGCACCGCCTGTCGATGGTCAATAGCATTGATGAGCTGCTGTGCCTCCCGACCCTGCATGGGGTTCAGGAACTCTGGTATCAGACAGAGACAGTGCGCAAGGTCTTGCGGCGGTTCCGGGGCCGTGCGCTGCTCTGTGACGAGGTCGGCCTCGGCAAGACGATCGAAGCGGGAATGATTATCAAGGAATACATTCTACGCGGATTAGTTCGCTCGGTCCTCGTGCTGGTTCCGCCCTCCCTTGTCGCCCAATGGCGTGAAGAGATGTTGGTTAAGTTCGAGGTAGCCTTCGCGACGACAGCCGATCCCTTGCAGAAACGAGATCCCGACGCATTCTGGCGGGAAAGCCGCTTGATCATTGCTTCGCTTGCGCTGGCGAGATCCCAGCGCAATTTCCCCCGGCTTACCGCTCGGCCGTTCGATTTGATAGTAGTCGACGAAGCCCACCATCTGAAAAACCGCAATACCAAAGCCTGGAGGCTACTCAACAGCCTCAAATCCCGTTTTCTGCTGCTGCTCACTGCAACCCCACTGCAGAACAACCTGGAGGAGTTGCACAACTTGATCACCCTGCTCAAGCCAGGCCAGCTGAAGACCCGCGCTGCCTTCATCCGGGAATTCGTCTCGACTGAAGATCCAACCGTACCCCTCAACGAACAGAAACTCCGCGAGCTGCTCTCTGAGGTCATGGTCCGCAATACTCGCGCCTTGGCCGGGCTGCGGCTGCCGCCACGGCACGCAACAACCGTGACCGTGGAACCAGCCGGTTTCGAGCAAGAACTCTATGATCGCCTCTCCAAGCTGGTCAGGACTAACTACCGGAAGGCAGGCGCAGCGCGCGGATTGAACCGGCTGACCCTACGGATGCTGCAGCGCGAGGCGGGCAGCAGTCCGCGCGCGCTCCTGAAGACCTTGCGCAAGATTGCAGCGACCCGCAGCCCCGAGGATTCCCTGCATGCCGAACTGCAGGCACTGGCAGAGATCGCACAGTCCATGGGATCCCATACCAAGCTCGACGCCCTCGCCGAGTACCTACTGTCTTCCCGGGACAAGACGATTGTCTTTGTGAGCTTCCGTGAAACCCTCGCCTTTGCCGCCGAGACGCTCAGCAGACGAGGCCTCAAGGTCATTCTCTTCCATGGCGGAATGGCCGCGCGTGAGAAGGAAGCGGCAATCGATCTTTTTCGCAATGGCGGATCGACCCTTCTGACGACCGAAGTCGGTGGCGAGGGGCGCAATCTGCAGTTCTGCCACCGCATGGTGAATTTCGATCTGCCTTGGAACCCGATGCGCATCGAGCAACGCATCGGCCGCATCCACCGGATCGGGCAGGAGCACGAGATCGAAATCGTTAACTTCTGTGCGCAGGGAAGCGTGGAAGACTATTTGCTTGAGATCTTGGACAAGAAGATTAACCTCTTCGAACTGGTTATCGGCGAGGTTGACCTGATCCTAGGCCAGCTCGAGGACAGACGAGAGTTCTCGGAAAGGGTGCTTGACGCGTGGGCCTCGGCTTCCTCGCAAGAGGATGCCGTTAAGAATTTCTCGCGGCTCTCGGATGACTTGGGACAGGCCAAGACGAACTACGAGCGCATCAAGTCCCTCGACGAAACGCTTTTTGGCGAAGATTACGAGGTTTGAGATGGAACCCCTCCATTTCGCCACCGAGGTTCTCGATCTCTATGGTGCCATAGTCGAGGAAATCCACCCCGCGGACTCAGCGCCTAGTAAGCCCGAGCGGGTGCTTGCGCTTCTACCCGGTCCGCTTGCCGCCCGGCTGGGCTGGGAAGAGGAAGTTGTACTCTCGGGTCAGCCTGTCGCGCAGACGGACGGAGCCCTCGAGGTCGGTTATGGCTCGGCGAATCTCGAGCAGCTGCTCGATCTCCTGCGCAGTGATTGCAGCGTCGTTCGCGTGCACGGAAACATGCCCTGGCCCCACTCCCGCAACCTGGCATCTGAGGCGAACCGCATCTTC
>JAGMDA010000007.1 GCA_023128935.1 Candidatus Eiseniibacteriota bacterium
TGTGAGTTACGAGTTCCCCGACCCGCTTCCCGTCTACGGCGGGGAGGATCTGGACGCGCTCTCGGCCCTCATGGGCGGACAGGTGGATTTAGCCCTCCTGCTGCCCACATACTTTTATCGCCCCATGGATGATCTGACACCCAGGCCCGGGGCCCAGGCCCTCGGCCAAGGCGGGGCGTTCATCTCGGAAGCCGAGGGAGTGCTCGCCTTGGGATGGAATCCGGCCGGCATGGCCTCACTGCGCGAGGGTTCTCTGGCTGTCGACGGTATAGTGACCTCTTGCACCAGCACCACTGAGAATCTACCCGATACGCTCCTGGTGAAAGGGTTGCCAGGGTTTAAGATCGACAACTACGACGACAGCCTCGGCGGGTTCAGCGGGTTTGGGTTCCTTGGAGTAGCGGCGCCTCTATTCGACGTGGGAGCGCGCCCGCTTGTGGGAGGGCTAGCCTATCGCCGGCATACGGACGTTTCTTATGGTGCGGAGATGCTGCTGGAGATGGGTCTGGTTGAGGGAACCGGCTATCCCTTCGTCGTAGCCAGCGACAACAATGAGCGCGGATCGATTGAGAGCCTCACAATGGGGCTGGCCTATGAGGTTTTTCACTCGGACGATCTGTCGCTTTCCCTGGGGGGCAGCGCAAACTTCCTGCGGGGCCGGCTGCGCTCCGACACCCAAATCAAGGCGCAGGCGCAGGGCTGGGACGAGGGTTTCATACACTTCCAACGGGACTACAAGGGTTTCTCTCTGGAGTTTGGACTCGAAGCTGAGGTGTGCGAACTAATGCGCCTGGGAGGTTGGGTGGGATTGCCGCACAGCCTGGAGGTCCACAACAGCAAGTTCGAGTACCGGCCGGTTCCGCCACCGAATGCCGAGTATGTCGTGGAGGTCAAGGGGCTGGTAGCACCGTATGACATGGAGATCCCGCTTTTTGCCAGTGGGGGCATCTCCGTGGGGCCTGTCATGGGCATGCAACTCTCAGCCGATGTAAACCACAGGCCGTGGTCCGCAGCTGACATCAAACACCACGACGAGGCCTACAGCGTCTTTGACGGCCCCTATCACGCCGGTGACGTCACCAGCTATCACGTGGGCGCATGCTTTGAATTTCCCTTCTTCCGTAAGCCGATCCATGGCAGCGGGATGTCGCTCTTCGCGCAGTTCGGATTCAGAACCCTTCCTCTTTCCATGATCGATCTGGATCTCGTCCACGGTGAGGCGCCCTATTACTTGGGTGACCAGGTGAAGGGTGGCGCTTGGGGCTTTGGTTTCTCCCTCGAGACCCAGGCACGTGTCTCGTTCCACATGGGTCTAGAGTTCCAATCCTACGATTACTACAAGTGGTTCATGGAGGAAAGCAGCGATCCGCGCCCCGAGGCTGAGCAGCGTGAGCTGACCTTCCAGGACTGGTGGGATTCAGCGACCCTGGTCGCTCGGAGTGTGACGGTCTTTCGCTTCAGCTCCGAGATGCGCCTCTAAGAGCTCCCCTAAGGGCTCCGCTAAGGGCCTAAGAGCATCCGCTGGTGGATCCGCAGTTCATGCAGCGGTAGCAGGATCCATTGCGCGTCATCAGGGAACCACACTCCGGGCAGGGGGGAGCGTCCATGTCATTGATGAAGGCCGTGTCGGGCTTCGTACGCGACAGGGGAGCATGATCCGCAGAAGGATCTCTCTCTCCATCCTCTACTCGCACAACCGGAGCGGCCTCCTCACCGTCCTCCTGTGGAAAGAACTTCAGTGTCAGCCAGCGGAAGATGTAGTCGGCGATGCTCTTGGCATAGCGGATGTCGGGATGGTGTGTGAAACCCGAGGGTTCGAATCGCGTGTGTGTGAATTTGTCAGCCAGAACCTTCAACGGCACACCGTACTGTAGCGCCATCGAGATTGCGGTCGCAAAACAATCGCTGAGACCCGAGACGACCGTACCTTCCTTGGCCATCACAAGAAAGATCTCGCCAGGCCTCCCGTCTGGGTAGAGACCCACTGTGAGGTATCCTTCATGGTCCCCGATTACAAACTTGTGGGTGAGCGAATGGCGTTCCTCAGGGAGCCGCTGGCGGGTGGGCAAGCGTCTTGCGTTCTCTTGGGTTTTTTCCAGCGGCTTCTTCTTGGCGACCGTCGAAAGGGGTTGGACACGCTTGGATCCATCGCGATAGATCGCGACTGATTTAAGGCCGTACTTCCAGGCCTGAAGATAGATCTCTGCGATCTCCTCCGGAGTGGCTTCCTGGGGCACGTTCACGGTTTTGGAGATGGCACCTGAAATGAATGGCTGGACTGCAGACATCATGCGGATATGTCCCATGTACGGGATAGAGCGGTCGCCGACGCAGGGCTTGAATGCACAGTCAAAGACGGGCAGGTGTTCCTGTTTTAGATGGGGGGCGTCTGTGATGGTTCCGAATTCCTCGAGGTAGCTGACAATCTCTTGGATCTGACCGCTGTCATATCCCAGCTTGGCCAGGGCCACGGGAACGGTTTGGTTGATGATCTTGAGAAACCCGCCGCCTGCGAGCTTCTTGTGCTTAATCAGTGCCAAGTCTGGCTCGATCCCGGTGGTGTCGCAGTCCATCATAAAGGCGATCGTGCCGGTTGGGGCGAGCACTGTGACCTGGGCATTCCGGTAGCCCCATTGCTCGCTCTTCTCAATGGCTTCATCCCATGCTTCCCCGGCTGCTTTGAGGAGGCCGGGCGGTATAAGGTCCTGGTTGATGGCCCCCAGTGCATCCCTATGGCGGGTGATGATCTTCGTCATCGGCTCACGGTTCTTGGCGAACCCCTTGAAGGGACCCACGACGCGAGCGATCTCCGCGGAAGCGGCATAAGCCTGGCCGGTCATTAGGGCCGTCAGTGCTCCCGCCAGTGCCCGCCCGCCATCGGAGTCATATGGCAAACCGCGAGCCATTAGCAGTGTGCCCAGGTTGGCATACCCAAGTCCCAGCGGTCTGTAATCGTTGCTATTGTTGCCGATCCGCTCGGTCGGATAGCTGGCGTTGTCGACGATGATCTCCTGCGCCAGAATCATGGTCGAGACCGCAGCGCGAAAGGCGTCGACGTCGAAGTCGATCTGCCCATCCACAAATCTCATTAGGTTGAGCGAGGCCAGGTTGCAGGCGGAATCATCGAGGAACATAAATTCACTGCAGGGATTGCTGGCATAGATCGCCTCGCTGTTCGGACATGTATGCCAGCTGTTGATGGTGGTGTCGAATTGGAGGCCCGGGTCACCGCAGAGCCAAGTTGCCTCTGCAATCTTGCGCAGAATCTCCTGCGCCCGGTAAGTCTCGACGGGCTTGCCGGTGGTCACGGCCCGCGTCTGCCACAGACCGTCATTCTCCACGGCCCACATGAATTCGTCAGTGACGCGGATCGAGTTGTTGGAGTTCTGGAAAAAGACGGAGCTGTAGGCCTCTCCATTGAGGGATCCGTCGTACCCGGCATCGATCAGGGCCCACGCTTTCTTCTCCTCGGTAGCCTTGACCTCGATGAACTCGATGATGTCCGGGTGGTCCACGTTGAGAATGACCATCTTGGCGGCCCGGCGCGTCTTGCCCCCTGACTTGATCACGCCTGCAAAGGCATCGTAGCCGCGCATAAAAGAAACCGGTCCGGATGCGGTCCCACCCGTGGAGAGTTTTTCCTTCGAAGATCTCAGGGGAGACAGATTGGTTCCAGTTCCGGATCCATATTTGAACAGCATGCCCTCGATCTTGGATAAACCGAGGATCGACTCCATCGTGTCTTCCACAGAGTTGATGAAGCAAGCCGAGCACTGTGGCTTCTCCTCGACGCCCAGGTTGAACCAAACGGGGCTGTTAAAGGATGCCTTCTGATTGACTAAAAGATGCAGCAGCTCCATCTCGAAGGAAACGGCGTCCTCATCCGACGCGAAGTAGCCCAGCTCGGTGCCCCAGCGCCGCAACGTAGAGGAGACGCGGCTCAGCAGCTGACGGAATGACGATTCCCTCTGCTGCGTACCAACACCACCACATAGATACTTGGACGCGACTACATTGACAGCCATCTGCGACCAATTGCTCGGTGCCTCTATGTCTTTCTGTTCAAAGATAACCTTGCCCTTGTCGTTTGTCAGACTGGCGGTGCGCCGTTCCCAGTCAATAGCATCGAAAGGATGACGCCCTGGGGTGGTGAAGTAGCGGGCGATCTTGAGACCGCGCGAGGGATTTTCAGCCTGGCCTTGTGAGGATGACTCCGCGACCGCCTGCTTGCCCTGGCTTACCTGTCTCTGCGATGTCTCTGCCATGAAATCCTCCCAGTGAACACTCGTCCCCCCCCTAGACCCCAATATGTTGGGGTCGGGAGTGCAACCTAGTACTATGGGTTGGGTCGGTCAAACCGAAAAAGTAAGGCGGCATCTAACTCCCTGCGTTCTAGAGGATTGGAGTTTGTCTGGAGAAGCGGCCTACCAGTATCACAAGCCGTCGCGCTCCCTCTCGATCAGCCCTCATCGAGAAGCAGATCGAGGAAGCGCTGCATGACAGTCGGAATTTCCCGCCCGCGCTTGACCAAGATTCCCAGCGGACGCATGTAGGATTGCCTGGAGAAGCGCACGGCGACAAGGGTGCCGAGACTGACCTCGTGGTCGATGGTCATCCGGGGAAGGATGGATATGCCAGCATTTATCTCAACAGCGCGTTTGATCGTCTCGATATTGTCGAACTCCATCACCATGCTAACCTTGATCCGGTGGTTCCTCAGAATTCGATCGATAGCCCGCCGCGTTGGGATATCCCGCTCGAAACCCACGAATGGTTGGCCCTGGAGTTTCGTGATCTCCACCCTCTTGGAGCGGGCAAGAGGGTGAGTAGTGTGGCATACAAGCACCAGCTCATCCTTCTTGAAAGGCAAGATCTCGAGTCCAGAGCGGCGAGCCGGATATGCTACGATGCCCACGTCGGCCGCGTTTGTCACAACGGCCTCATAGATCCTGTTGGCGCGGCTGTATTCCAATCGTGCCCGGGCGCCCGGGTAGCGGCGGATGAATTCCGTAATGTACGGTTGAAGCTCGTGTATGCCCACGCTGTAGATTGTGGCCACCCTTACCTCACCCGTCACGCTCTTCGAAAGCCGCCGGAGGCGCTGCTCCAAGGTCTCTAGGTGCAGCAAGACATCCTTGGCCACTTCATAGAGGCTCTGCCCGGCCAGCGTCGGGGATAGGTTGCGCTTGCCCCGCTCGATTAATTTGTGATCGTAGCGCTCCTCAAGGCTACGCATCTGCTGACTGACGGCGGATTGGGAGATGAAGTTGAGCACCGCGGCCTTCGAGAAGCTCTTGGTCTCGACCACGTCACAAAAAACTTTCAAGGTCTCCAGCTGCATTGGTGAATCCTCCTGGCCACAAGAAGCCTCTCCCGTCGATTCACGCTGGATGCGTGCGTCAACCCTCGATCCTGGGAAAGCGGCTCTTCGTGATTGGCTAATGCTTCCAATTAGCACGCCTGTTGGGCCGTTGTCCAGCTGAACACGCTGGGAGTGCGAGGTTCTTGCACCTTATACTGAGTGGGATGTAAAGAACACATGCGGGAGGAGAGCCCGGCGGGAGGAGAGCCCGGCGGGAGGAAAGCCCAGCGGGAGGAGAGCCCGCGCGTGTCATGACCACGGGGAGGTTATGGATCGCTTCCAGTTCGCAATCGCGGTTCTAGGGTGTCGTACCAACCAGGATGAGTTCGATGCCCTGCGTTCTGTTCTGCTTGGGATGGGCGGTGAGGAAGTTGGCTTCCCCGGGCCAGCTGATCTGGTGCTCGTCAACAGCTGTGCCGTAACCGCGTCGGCGCAGGCGAAGTCGCGGAAGGAGATCCGCAAGGCAGGGCGCATCAAGCAAGGGGGATTCCTGATCGTGACCGGGTGTGCTGCCCAAGCCGATCCGGCCGGGCTGGCCCGCTTGGAAGGAGTGGATTTGGTATTGGGAAACCGGGCCAAGACGAACCTGCCTCACATTCTGAAGCGGGTGCTCTCTGGCGAGGGGCTTGCGAAGGAGCGCGCGGAGAGTTCGAGGTCCGGCGCCGCACTCATCAGCTGGGAGGCCGATGCGACCGTGGAGCGATTTATCTCTCGCTCCGGACCCATCCCGGCGCGGCGCAGCCGGCCGACGCTCAAGATCCAGGACGGGTGCCCCTTCCGATGCAGCTTCTGCATTGTTCCTCACCTGAGGGGCGATCCACGGTCCCGTGATCCCGGGGAGGTGCTCCGCGAGGCCCGGCGCCTGGCAGAGGCAGGTATGCACGAGATCGTCCTCACCGGGATCAAC
>JAGMDA010000070.1 GCA_023128935.1 Candidatus Eiseniibacteriota bacterium
GACCATGGGTTTACTGAATATTTACCAATGCAGGCAAGAGAACGGGCACGAACTCGCGATCCTCAGAGGAGTTAGGGCATGTTTGTCGGACGAGAGCAGCATCTGCGGGATCTGAAGCGCCTGATGCATAAGAAGTGCGCATCCCTGGTCGCCTGCTGCGGGAGGCGCCGCATCGGCAAGAGCACACTGATACGCCCCAGCTTGGGGAGGACCAGCAGTGCAGCGAAAGGCCTTGTGGAAACGACGTCGGGAGATCCTTGAGATCGCTGCGACCTATGGAGCCAAGCGTGTGTATGTGTTCGGGTCCGTAGCCAGAGGTGACGACGGACCGGAAAGCGACGTCGACTTCCTGGTTGAGCTCGAACCCTGACGCACTCTACTGGACTTGGGGGGGCTGCTAATGGACCTTCAGGCTCTCATGGGGTGCCGGGTGGACGTCGTGACTGAGAAAGATCTGCAGCCCCGCATTCGCGAGCGCGTCATGCGAGAGGTATTGCCATTGTGAGAGACGATCGTGAAAGGCTTGCTGATATCCTCGAAGCTATCGAACGAATTGAGAAATACGCGGCACGTGGCCGCGGTGAATTCGATAACGAGGAACTCATCCAGACATGGATCGTTATGTTGAGCTGCGGGGGCAGGCCGCCCGCCAGGGCGGCCACGGCGCGGGCCTGGCGCAAGCCAGGCGCAAGCCAGGCTCGTGACGGGTGACCCCGGCTGCTCAAACACTTAGTTCAAGTAAGCCGCTTCGCGGCAGCGAACCCCCGATAAAATAGATGATACTCCTCCCGAGACCCTGAGTTTTCACGCTCAGGCATTTGTACCACCAAACGACAGGAGGAGTATCATGTCCAACCTTCGTGAACGGATGATGAACGACATGCAGCTGCATGGCTTCGCAGAACGCACCCACCACGCCTATGTCAGAACCGTCAGGCAGCTGCAGCAGTTCTATAACCTATCCCCGGAAAGAATTCCAGAGGAACAACTCCGAGACTATTTCATCCACCGCAAGAACATCTCCCACTGGTCTCCAAGCACCATGAGGATCGCCTACAGCGGGATCAAGTTCTTCTACACCTATACCCTCAAACGAGACTGGGGCATCCTGATGCTGGTCCGCGCTGAGACCGAACATAAACTCCCGACAGTGCTGACCATCGACGAGGTCCGTCTGATCCTGCATGCCGTGAACGCCCCACACAACAAGGCCTACCTGACCCTGGTCTACTCCTGCGGTCTGCGCCTGCAAGAGGCTCTCCACCTACAGGTTTCTGATGTCGACGGCAACCGCATGCGGATCAATCGCCTGATGAGCGGGGTGCAGTCATGAGCGCCATACAATCGATCTTTCAGCGCTACGCAGGGCAATACCTCGAGCGCTACGGCCATGCCATGCCCGCTATTCACCGCAAGGTCATCCACGCCATCGACAGCTGCCGAAGTGGTGACTTCGGCTCCCATCTCTACAAATGCCAAGCGTGTGGACTTGTCCACATGGTGCCGTGCTCGTGTGGCAATCGCCATTGTCCAACCTGTCAGAACGAAAAGCCTCGCTGTGGCTGAGTAAACAGATGCGCAACCTGCTGCCATGTCCTTACTTCATGATCACCTTCACCGTGCCGCAAGAGCTTCGCGGATTCATCAGATCGAATCAGAGAATCGCCTATGGAGCTATGTTCGATGCCGCTGCTGGAGCGTTGAGAAAGCTCGCGCGTGACCAGCGCTTCGTCGGCGCGGATCAGATCGGCTTCTTCGGCGTTCTGCACACCTGGGGACGCATGCTGAACTACCATCCCCATATCCATTTCATCGTGCCCGCAGGGGGACTGTCCAAAGACAGGAAACAATGGCTACGCTCGAGACCGGACTTC
>JAGMDA010000700.1 GCA_023128935.1 Candidatus Eiseniibacteriota bacterium
TTCCGACGGCGGCGACTTCGGTCAGGTCCACCGGTGGACGGTAACGGTACCCTGGTAGAGTCACCTTCCCGAGCGGGAAGGAAATGGCTTAGCGAGCGGCATAGCTGCATGGGGAATAAGAACATGCAACCTCGGCCCCGGGAATTGATACGCAACTGGCAGAGCTGCTACGACAGGAGCGCGCACGCCCTCGCCTTACCATGCTCGCTCGCCCTGTTTGCCTGCCTGTTCGCCGGATGTGGGTCCGAGTTCGAGCTTCCCCCCCAACCTCCACCCTTGGAACTCCCTGAACCTGGCTACAATCTCCAGACGATTTGGCATGTGCCATCCCCAGGCGACATACTCATTCAGGGCTCCTACGTCCTTGTCATTGAGGAAAACCAACGACTCAGCAGCTACTACGCGCAGCGCAATACACCGGACCCCACTGACATCATCTCCGAATTCACGGGCCTTATCCAGCCAACCCATCTCACCCTGGGACGGAACAGAGATTCCACGTTTGTGGTGGTTGCCGATGCCGGAGACATGCACTGCAAGATCTATCACTGGCAAGGTGGTGCTCCGCTCCACAGCTTCACCGACAGTCTGTGGGGCACTATTGGCGGGCTGGCGGCCGACGATGAGCTAAACATCTATGTTGGCGATTCCCACAGGAGTGTAGTCAACGCCTATGACCGATGGGGCAACTTCCGGCATACAGTCACGAGCTACGGCACCGGAAGCGGCTACGTGGTCTATCCTCACGGCCTGCACTACATGGAGACTGCTGGGAAGAAACGCACCCTACTCATTGCCGACACTGGAAAACACTGGGTTCAACGCCTCGACCCCGCTGAAATCAACACGCCAACCGTTCTCATGCCGATCGGCATGACCGAAGATGAACTAAGCACCCCCATGGACGTGGCAGCTGGCACAGATGGGGAATATATCTATATCGCCAGTTCGGGACACGACCAAGTTCTCAGGTACAGGTTCGAGGGAACGCTCCAAGACACGGTCTATTCACCACTGACGATGACCAATGTGGTGCCCCCCATCCACGCGCCGTGCTTCATCTGCACCCAGGGGCCGCTGGTCTTCGTCAGTGATCCAGAGGAAAACCGCGTGGTGATCGTCAAGTATATGAGCGAGTAGCCCCCGGCTGCGGCGGTGGCTACCAGGCATGAGGACAGATTGCATGGCCTTCAGAGCGCATGTTGAGAAAGGCACGCATCGCACTGGCGCCACGGCGATTCTGCTGGGATTGCTGGCCCTAACGGGACACGCCGCCTGGAATCACCCGGCCAGGGAGGCCGGCTATCCACGCGAGCATTTCACACCCAACTCCAGCATGATCACTACGTCTGCACCCACACGCTTCCATGCCCCTGCCGGCGACGACACATTCTACATCCACCATGAGATTACCTCGGGAAATGCGATAGGTCTTTCCGTATACAGCAATGGCTTCTTCGGGAACAACCTCAAGTCACGCTCCCCCTCCATGGAGTATCCCGTCGGAAGTGAGCAAGAGCATCTCGTGCGCGCAGGGCTGTGGGTGGGCGGCCTCTACAGCGAGGATGGCTCCTTCGCCCTGGCAGAAACGCTTGTCTCCCACGCCACCGTTGATGGCTACGCAGGGAGTTCCTCAGACACAGAAAGCGAGTTCGCCCCGAAGCCCTTGGGATTCACGCAGCGCTCCACTCTGTTCAGCGATCCCTTCTGGTCTACCCGGGCCGAATCGGAGCAGGATCTGATCTGCCACTATATCGATGATCACTCCTATGGCGGACCCGATCACAAGCCTTTGCATGTTCGAGTCACCCAGTCCGTTTACCAGTTCAGCTTCGAGCCTTTCGATGCGATCATCATTATTGACTACACCATCACTAACGACGATTTGAACAATCCCATCTTTGATCTCTATGCAGGGTTCTACGCAGAGTTCGCATCGGGGTGGAAAGGCGGACATGAGGACTGGCCTCCCTCTGGATGGTTCAAGAGAAAGGACATTGCCTACAACGACTCATTGAGGCTCCTAACCGAACGCCATTTCCTATTGGACGACGGCAATTGCCCCTCCTGGGCCGGTTATGCCCTGCTCGGAACACGCCCGGACACGATTGCCTCGAAAACCGTCTCCTTCAACTGGTGGGATTGGGACCCTGGCGGCATCTTCACGGACACTCCCAACACCGATCCCAAGCGCTATATCAAACTCAGCAACGCCGAGATCGATTATACGGGCGACTGTGAAGCCCCCAACAGCGACCCGGTGACGCTCCTTTCAGTCGGACCTCTGGGGAGTGAACCGTTCATTGCACCCGATGGGACGGAGCATCAGGTCCTCTGGGCAGGTGACAGCGTGAGCGTTGTCTTTGCGATGCTGGGAGGTATCCCCACTCCGCAAGTGGATCCGCCACGCACGGCGCAGGAGGACATTGCCTTCAACGCCAGCTGGGCGCAAACCTACTTCGATCTCGAGGGCGAGATCCCTCTGCCGCCCCCATCACCAAGGCTGCATGTCGAGGCCTCCCACTCCACACTGAGCCTCTGGTGGGACAGGGGGCCATTTGCGTTCATTGATCCCAAGAGCGGGAAGGAGGATTTTGAGGGTTTCCGGGTTTATGTGAGTGAAGAGGGAAAGGCAGAGGGCTTCTGCCTGGTCGGTGAGTACGACATCATCGATACGGTGTTCTACAACACCGGCTTGGATGCCATTACACCTCAAGAACCTCTGCTCGTGATGGAAGGAGGCACTCCCGTCACGTATGACTTCAAGTTGGATCTTCACGATCTCCGTGACGGGTTCAAATACTGGGTTTCCGTTACCAGTTTCGACACTGGCTCCCATGAGATCGCCCCCCTGGAATCCGGCATCGCCCAGAACCGGACCTTTGCCATCCCTGGCGCCAAGCGCGAGGAGGTCCCCGGGCAGAAGGTCATTGTCTTTCCGAACCCCTACCGCGGAGACGCAGCCTGGGATGAGCCGCTCGACAGAGATCGCTATCTTTGGTTTGCGGGACTACCTCACCGTTGCGAGATCCGCATCTACAATTTGGCTGGGGATCTCATTCAGACCATCGACTTTGACGCAGACGAATACGGCGCCACAGACGTGCGGGGGATCTATGATCCAACCGACTCCTGGAACCCCGCTCGCGAGATTCCGGTGCTCTCCGGGGGTATGGCCGCATGGGACCTGACCACGCGCAAGGATCAGGCCGCTGCCACCGGGTTATATGTCTTCAGCGTGAAAGACCTTGAGACGGGCAAGGTTGAGCGAGGGAAATTCCTGATTATGAAGTAGCCTTCCCTATTAGGAAGCAGGGCCCTTATACAGCAAATATGCATCCCATTCATAGAGAAGGCGGGGCCATACAGAGAGAAGGTGCAGCCCATCCTGATACCGGCTGACTTGTTCAACATGCAGGCATTCAGGCAGACAGCCAGCGGGAGATGATCTGATGCGAAGTCGCTTCGTACACCATGGTACCGAGAAAGGCAATCGCCGGAAGATGGATGCTGCCCACACTCCATCTGTCCGCACCGCCATTCTTCGCACCCTCGGCCTGACACTGATCGGCGCGGGAACCGCCATCGCACTCTGCATGCCGAGCTGTACCCTGGATGGGGTTCGCTACCCCGATAGCGCACCGCCTGTCACCTTTCTGGCAATCCAAGCCGAATCCCTACGAGTCTCCAACTACCGCACCATCCTCCACTGGTGGGGCACGGATGCCGACGGTCGCGTTATCGGATACGCCTATCGGTGGGATGGCCCCTGGCAACCTGAACCCGAGGATAGCCTGTGGTGGGAAGACTCGACATGGGTCTTCACTGAATCAACCTGCGACACCTTCGACGTAGCCATCTGCGGCAGCTATGCTGAGAGGACTTTTCAGATCCGCGCCATCGACAATGACCTTCTCTGTGACCCCGAACCGCTCAGCCAGCAATTCAGGCTGGAGAATTTCATTCCGCTCGTTTCATGGACCGACACGACACGGCACCCAACGCTTGATCAACCCAGCCTTCCGGCCATCTCCTTCGCTTGGAATCCCGAGGACTATGACGGACGTGAGACGGTCAAATTCGCTCGCCTTTGGCTTGACATTGAGGAAGGCGAGGACTCCCTGGCTTCCAGCCTCACGGTCGTTGAGGACACCGTGGGAGCCTTCTTCCCTGAGCATTTCCAAGGCCGCTATGGCGAACGTACTGTTTATCTCCAGCTTGTCGATGCCGCCTCCACGCCCTCTGAGATCATCTCCTGGACCTGGAATGTCGTGGAACCGGCGGGGGAGTATCTGCTCATCGACAATGCCTGGCCGTCGGGCAGAAGCGCGGTAGACAAGCAGGACAGGTTCTGGCGGGAACGCATGGAAGCACTCGTCCCGGGAAACTATCACGTCTACGATGTCGAGGGCGAGGGCGTCTTCCGCAGCCGCCAGGAAGTCCTACCCCTCTTCCAGCTCTTCAAGGGTGTGCTCTGGTATGGGATCAAGCACTACGCAGACAGCCGCCCCGTGGACAGAGCCATGAAGAAAGGCCTCGAGCTGGCAGAGGGCAGTTTGGTGGAGTATGCCTCCTCAGGTGGCGCCTTGCTGATCACGGGCCACAATGTCATGGGAACCGAGGGCGGCCTCAGCTCCACCTTCCTGGAGGAGGGCTTCGGGATCGAGAAGATCTACAGTTACCGCGAAGACGAGCAGTGGATCACGGATCTCGATCTACCGAAGGGCGCCTACGTGCACTGCGGCCCGCTCATGGGCGGGACGGACTCCCTGCGCGTTCGTACCCGGGTCCCGAACAGCGACTACTTTAGAACCTCGGGCGACTTGGAACCGCTCCTTTGGCTTGAGCCGGCAACGCTGGATACAACCAAGCTCCCGGAACATGCCACCGAGCCGTTCTATTTGGCAGCCCTCGCCGAGCGCGGGGCGGGGCGGCTGGTCCTGTGCTCGACCCTGCTGACCGACTTCCGCTCCAGCTCCAACCCTGAAGACGCCATCGAGAACCTCCTGCGCTACCTCTTCGACCTCCCCTAGCAATTGGTCAAGGCGTGCTATCGCGCGAGCAATAGC
>JAGMDA010000701.1 GCA_023128935.1 Candidatus Eiseniibacteriota bacterium
AGATGACTCAACCCCAATTCGATGCCAAGGTGAGATCTGCGGACGGCAAGATGTTCCTGTTCATCCGTGGTCCGTTCACGGTAAGGGATGGCTTAGGCTTCGAGTTGCGGTTGATTCCGGTGACGGAGTTGGCAACGTGGCCGGTGATTGCGAAGGTTGAGGAGGTAGCGGATGAAGTATGAAGAAGCTGTAGAGATCTTGAAGCCGATTGATGACGGCCCCGCGAATGTGCGATTCACAGGCGCAGGCATGGGCTGCGATTTCGCAGAGTGTATGCTTGGAATCGGGCGATTCCATTTAGACGGATACTTCTCTCTAAACGATCTTGAGGCTTTGATCGTGTGGGCGCAGGGCGTAGAAGGGATTGAAGATGAGCGGCCAACGTAGCGAGAACCGCCCTACGATGCAGAAGAAGAAACCCGGTCCATCCAAGCGCATGATGCGCAAGATTCAATCCAAGACGATGGGGCGATTCTGTCATGCGGCGAACTACAAAGGCGGGTTGGACATCGGGAGAAATGATCCATGTCCTTGTGGATCGGGGTTGAAGGCAAAACGGTGCTGTTTGAAATGAGGTGAACTGATGGGCGTGGCGTTAGCGGCGCGGTTCTGGGAGAAGGTTGAGAAATCGCCTGGATGTTGGATGTGGACTGGCAATAAGGTTAGCGACAAACCGAATCGTGGGTATGAGCGCATCTGGGCAGACGGCAAAATGAAGTTGGCGCATAGAGTATCTTGGGAAATGGTGAGTGGTCCTATACCGGAAGGCATGCAGATCCTTCATCGCTGTGACAATCCATCGTGTGTCAGGCCCGACCATCTGTTCATGGGGACGCGTAGCGATAATATGCGGGACGCGATCGCGAAAAGGAGATGGATAAACGTTGGGAAACCGAGGGGTAAACAGCAGCGAGCGAAGACCTATTGTCCTGAAGGTCATCCATACTCAGGGGACAATCTTTATATCTACCCCGACGGACAACGTGCATGTCAAACATGTCGGAAACGATGGATGAAAGAATTTCACAGGAGACAAGATGCCCGCTTATCCGATCCAGGTACTAACCGAGATGGTTGAGGAGTTCGACCGAAAAGAGCCGAAGCCTGGACGTGAGACAACGGCCTTCATCAAGCGATGGCGGGCGAAGGAATTGAAGGAGAAACACAAGACCGAACACCATTTGCAGATGGCTATACGAGACATCAACCCGGCGGAGATTCAGAACACCCGTGAGACGAAGCACTTCAGGGACGAGCAACGGGGTAAGAAAAAGTATTGCTATCGCAAATCACTTGCCGATTAGCTGAATATGTGCTACAAATACATTTGAGGGGAACGCCATGGCTGAGCCTAATCCTAAACGAGTAACCGTTGCGATGCTGGCTGAAGAGCTACGCATTGACCGTGCCAACTTCCAGGAACGCATTGCCGAGCTTGAACTAGAGCTGAACGATCCTAATTGGATCTCGCTATCTGGCGGCCATCAGAAGTCATGGACACGGGAAGCCCTTCGCAAGATCTCCGATGAATCCTTCCTTTTCCGCATGAAGAACCCGCTCATTCGACGCGCCGTGTTGACGCAGGCGAACTACGTGTTCGGGCAAGGCGTGACGGTCAAGGCGGCTCACCCGGTGGTGGATGAGGTTGTTCAGGCGTTCATGAAGGACAAGAAGAACAAGAAGGTGTTCACCTCGATTCCCTCAATGGTCAAGGCGGAGAGTGATCTATGGGTGACGGCGAATCTGTTCTTTGTCTTCTTCAAGAATAAAGAGGGCGATGTGCGGCTGAGCATGATTCCGTTCGACGAGATCCATGATACGGTGACAGCGCCACAGGACCGCAATGAGACACGATACTATCTCCGTCAGCGGACGCCGAAGGGCAAGACAACGCAGAAGGAATACTATCCCGCTCTCGATTACAATCCGGACCAAAAGCCACCGACATACAACGCGCACAAGATCAACTGGGATATGCCAGTATTCCACGTTAAGGTGAACGTGGTCCTTGAGCAGAAGTTCGGCACGTCTGAAATTTATGCTTCGCAGGATTGGGCGCGGGCGTACAACAAATTCCTCGCAGATTGGTCAACCATCGTTCGCAGTTACGCTCGATTTGCCTGGGCATTGACGAAGAAAACAGGATCAGCGGGACGCCTTGCGGCAAAGACTCTGCTCGATTCCAAGATTTCGAGTGACCAGTATCAGCCAGCGCCAGCAGCGGGTGCGACCTTCATTAGTGGCGAAGATACGAAGATAGCACCGATCAGGACAGCCGGGGCGACCACCTCAGCGGAAGATGGACGCCGATTGCTGCTCATGGTGTGCGCCGATACCGGGCTGCCTGAAACCTTCTTCGGCGATGCGTCAGTAGGCACACTAGCAACCGCGCGTTCATTGAACCGGCCGACCGAGTTGAGCTTCTCTCTGAGACAGCGCATGTGGGAAATCGTCATCGAGACAATCTGCGGATATGCCATTCAGTGCAAGGCTGAGGCGGGATACGGCGTCTTGTCCGGTGAATGGGAAGAGGACGCCTGGGAAGAGCAGGCATTCATCTATGATGACGATACCGAGAATGAGGACGCAGACAAGAGAGACAAGCCGATCGATGTCACTGTCAACGTAGACTTCCCGCCGTTGGTTGAAGACGACCAGAAGGCGCAGGTTGAGGCTATCGTATCGGCGGCCACATTGGACGGCAATCCGCTGGCTGGCACGTTGAACGCTGAGTATACGACCGAGCGGCTATTGAGAGTCTTGGGCGAAACGTCCATCGAAGAGGTGATGGAGAAGCTGTTCCCAGAAGGAGAGGAACCGGAACCGGAAGCGGTGGCGGTTGCTGGCGCTGTCCAGGATCTTCAGAAGGCGATTGAGGCGCTATCGGAAACGAACGAGATGGAGCGTGGCGAGGTAGTGCAGGCGTTGGCTGCGTCGATTGTGTTAGCGTTCAAGGA
>JAGMDA010000702.1 GCA_023128935.1 Candidatus Eiseniibacteriota bacterium
AGCGTGGCGCGGTTGCCCTGAGTGTATGTGACGCCACGGGCCGCCTGGTCCGCACCCTGATCGACGGCCCGCAGGCTCCCGGGCGTCACGCAGTGCAATGGGACGGGACAGCCCACGATGGCCGCCAGGCTCCGGCGGGCGTTTACTTCTACCGGCTCAGCGTGGGCGGGGAGATGGTGAGCAAGCGCGTGCTCTGCGTGAGATGACCGGTCTCCAAGTCTTGCACGCCACCAGATGTCCCAGGACGAACGAACGGCGCCCCCCTGAGGGGCATAGGTACCCCTGATTTCGGCACTTTGGGAGGTGAACCATGAAAGTAAGGGCAACCGTACCAGAGCAAGGCGAGACGATCGGGGCGCACTTAAGCACAGATCATGCGGTCTCGAGCTATGGCAAGGCTGTGCTGGTGTTGGATAATGGGCAGCCGTTGGGAATCATGGTTGCTTGACCGGCACCCGCCGCCGATCGAAAGGATGCGGAAGCTATACAAGCCCAGGGAGGAATGAGATGCGCTGGCATTATCTGGTGATTGCGCTCTCGATCGGACTGCTTGCATCTGGGAGCGATGGCTGCTCAGCAGAGCAAGCGAGAGAACCCGAGGCAGAGAAGGAAGTTACAACAGAGTACATGCTGGCCACGCTCAACGCGGGGCGCTGGATCGCCGCCGCCGACATCACGATTGCCAGGTTTCGGTCTTTGCTTGATCAGCTTTCCGCCAAGTTCGTCGAGGACCGGCAACAGATAGCAGACATGGCCGTCATGGCCCGGAAACTTCTTCGCGAGGATAATGGAATCGATGAGTCGCTGCTCAACATCATGGAAGGTCTGAACACGGTTTTCTATAGTGATCTAAAGAATCAGACATTCGCAGAGTATTCCGCCGCCTATGGCGCGCTCCGCTCCAGTGGGCAGACACACGATGAAGTGATCGAAAGATTAAAAGCAGCCGCAGCGACGATTAGGCTGCACTAGGAGCAACGCAGGGGGCGGGATGTTATTCTTGAAACTCCTGACGATTATCACCATCTACGGAGTCGGCATCTGGAATATTGTGGTCGCCTTCGACAAAGACAACCCAATCAAGTGGGTCAGTATTTGCATCGGAATCAGCGTCCTGACTGCGGGCCTGTGGATGCCGGTGAAATGTGTCTTGGAATTAGTTGCTTGAGGGACAGCATGCGCGCCATCCTACTGATCGTTGCCGCTATGGTTGCCTGCCCGCCGCAGTGCATGGCTGGAGAAGGTGGCCCGCATGTTACCTACCATGATCGATTCGTGGCGGCAGGCTATATTGGCAATACAGGCGGGGAGGGCCTCGGTCTGTATCTGGTTGCTACAGGTTCGGTCCATGGGCTCCTCCTTGCATTCAAGGGAAACCTGGGCGGATATGAGGGCGATACCTATTATGAGAGGCTGTCCTACCACAAGGTCGCTCAGTGGGGCGACAAGATGATTGACGAGTCCATAGCGATTCGGACGGCCGAGATCGCATACGGTTACAGGCTAACCCAATGGCTCTTTACGTATGCCGGGTTCGGGTCCACTACGTATACGTGCTTCCGTGAACACCTTGATCCCTCCTATATCCTGGGCATCCATGGGCGATATTGGATATCGTACTCCCCTAAGAATCACCGGGAATTCGGTGTCGTGTGTGGGGGGCTGTTTTTCTTGGATCGATCTCTACACCTAGTCATCGGTTATCAGAGTGAGCCTGCGGGCGCGAATTTCGGCCTGGGCTGGGCCTGGGGAGTATAATGCAAGGCTGTGGATGCCTGCTTGCGTTAGTGTCCGCAATCGCGGGGATCTTCTTCTGGCCGCTCTGGCTGTTGACACTTGGGGGCATCATCATGTTTACCATCGAAGCGAAGAACAAGAAAAAGGAATAGCATGCGTGACGCCCACTACACCCGCTCTCCAGCCGGAAGGAGGAATGAGATGCGACGGCAGTACCTGTTGCTCGTGACGATTGTGTTTCTTCTCGCTGCTTTGGGATGTGCGACAGTCCCCAAGCCAACGACATTTTCCAACAGCCAGGTCTACCAAGACGATTTCGACGCAGTTTGGACCGCCGTTATCGAGGCATTCGCCGACAACAGCTGGTCCATCGACAACATAGAAAAGGCATCCGGTCTCATTACCACTGACTGGATGCGAGCGACCAATCGCTCGCCGGTACTTGCAGACTGTGGGAAAGATATAGTGGGCGAGCCCAGCGAAGGAGTGCTTGGCGAGATCTTACTTAGATTCAATGTTTTCGTGAAGTCTACGGCTGCGGGCCACGCGATGCGCGTGACCTGCACCTTCAAGACTGTAAAGGATGACTCCGGATGTCTTTCGAAAGGGGTCGTCGAAGCACGGCTAATGGATACGGTGAGCGCGATTCTCCACTCGGAATGACCACAAGTCTGCCGAAACTTGGTTTCGTGTGAGGCCCCTCTTGACCCCCGCCAGTAGCGGTTGCCTGGCGTCCGTTATTCACCGTTTATGAAACGGTTAACAGGTCTACTTCAGAGCCACCGCCTTCTCCGTGCCGACGGTCTCGCCGTCAACCCGGAGCTGGTAGAAGTAGGTCCCGGACGGCAGGGCCCGGTCGAGGTCATCCAGACCGTCCCACGGGATCCTACGAAGCCCCGCCGGGAGCTTGCCGTCTACCAAGGCTCGGCTGAGTCGTCCATTCACGTCGAAGATCTGAAGGGCGCCGTCGCCGGACTGGGCGGCCGGAATCAGCGAACGTTGCCGCCGGCGTGAACCGCCTTCCGGAATCGGGCGAGCTCCTCCTGGGTCAGGTACCTCGGAAGCGGGGGTACTGGAGGTCGGGCCCCTCGACGTTTCGTGCTCCTGGGGGCCCGGAGTGGCACGATCCTTGGCTGAGTTATAGACTTCTGCCGTTTTTGCATGTTTGGGTTGGGCCCCGGACGTGCCTAACCTATGCGGGGCGGCCAGTCGTCAGGGCCGGCCTAGTTATTGAGTATAGCATGAACTCTATAAGTCAGGATGATTGAGGGGAAGGTCGTTGTCAAGCCGACGAATTGGATGGTGCCCGGATGTCCTATCTCCCCGAATCACAATTTGACAATAGCTCTCGATCGAGAGCCTCGCGAATATCCTCGGCACTCGTCCACCGCGACGACGGTCGACCTCTACGGCACCGAGAGCATCGAGAACGTGCAGGAGAACCACGATCGGGTCATGAGCGAGTATCTCTGAGTGAAACTCGCACCGTCATGTGATCTGTGACAAGACCCTCCACTATTCATTTTGGTTCTTCCAGATGCGGACTCTGATGCGGTCCCACTGTTCGCTTACAGAGGCATCGTTGTCGAAATTCCCTCTGCAAACCCTGATCGTGCTTGTCGTTAGTTGGCTCCACTCAGCCCCGATCCACCGAGCCGGTGAAACGAACCTCACCGGATTAGTGCCGTAATTGACCTGGTGGTAGGGCTGCCCCGATTCCCTTCCGTCCATGATCACCATGTATTTCGCGCGATCGCCACCCAAGTCATGATCCCACGTCTCGCAGTTTCCAGCAGTCACGGGCTCCTCATGCTCCCAGTCAGGTCCCTTCCAGTAGATGGTGATTTCGTTGTTCGCGTCGTCGGGTGTGATCCCGATGTTCGATCCTGCCACCAGATCGATCTCAGCTTCATCGTTCCTGACGCCGTCGAGGCCACTCAGGATATCAGGCAAAACCTCGTCGGCGTAGTCTGCGGAGTCTGCGTAGGTGGCGTGAAATGCATTCTTGGCGGTCAGCGCGTAGGCCACAGGACAGATATGCTGCCGGACTGCGAGAGGGTCGCCGTTGAACGTTGTCTCAACCCACAATGATCTGCCATCAAAGAGCGAGTCCGCCATCGGCACGCTGATTCCCAGCTCTTCCCGAAAGACGCCGTGGAGCACGGTGACCGCGGGGTGTTCTTCAGGGCCCCAAAGAGAAGTTCCGCCCACAACATTGTCGAAGAACTCAAAGTACATCGGATAGTGGCCTGTAGGAACAGGTAGTGAGTCAGCGGTGCTGTATACTGTACCCTGATAGACTAAGGTGTTCTGCACAGACGCGGATGCAGGAATGCCGCTGAAACCGAGAGCGGTCAATAGGACGATCGGGAATACGATCTTGTTGACGACTTCCATGATTTTGTCCTCCTTCCAAGGCTCCATCTTATGGATCTACCTGAGCAGAACGACACGCGTCGTGGCAGCGAGGTTGCCAGACCTGAGCCGAACATGGTAGACACCGCTAGATACTTCATGTCCCTTAGAGTTCCTCCCATCCCACACCATCTGGTGGCGCCCCGCGGGAAGCGATCCGCGCAGGAGGGTGGTGACGAGCCGACCCGTTGCGTCGAAGATCGCCAGTTGAGTGTTTCGTGACACACCGGCGGGTCCGGGAATAGTGTAGTTTATTCGTGTCGTGGGGGCGAACGGATTGGGACAGTTTTGCTCGAGCACGAGGCGAGGCTCTCTGAACGGCCGGTCTTCATCTTCAATATCAGTAGACACATCGACTACCGGGCAGGTATCCCATCGCGCGAAACCGGCTAGCAGTATGTGATCCATGTTATAGGAGATGCCCGCAATAGGCACACCAATGCTGTTAGTAATGAAAACCGAGCCAGGTGGGTCTGAACTAGCCACGCCGGCTGCGGAACTGAAGCCCGACGTCGGCATGTAGTACTCTGCCTTACACACAGTGACTGCAGCAATAAGCACGACAGCCACAGCGACAACAAGGATAATGAGCCTCATAACCACCACCTCCTTACGTTTCTCTCGATATACACCTCACGCGACGGGCAGGGACCGCTCAGGTCGCACTCTTCATTCGGCGGTGAGAACGGTGCACATGGGGGGCAGTCTTGAACGCCGAAGTTCCAATTCGCAGGATTGCAGCATTGGCAGACACCAGTGAGCAGTGCAGGGGTGTCCTCCTTGACTTGTGGACCGCCAGCCAAGCCCATTCCTCCTTGACATCCTTAGGTGTCGGTCACCAGCGTATGTGGGCTTTCCTGTCTTTCCTGTTGCGCTCCTGCTTCTTGCAATGTCATCTAGAATCTAGACTGCAGTCGGTGCCAGAGCGGCACCCTTTAGCAGAAGGGGGCGCTCGCAACCTATATCCAGGATAGATTCCTCTCGTTCCTCCGTCAAGGGGTGATCTTCCCCCCGGAAAAACTTCGATGGCCGCTGTCAAGCCTGGCTTGCCATGAGGCGAGTTGTCATTTCCCACCATCATGATCCCGAGAAATGACACGAGTTACAGAGTTTGGCGTAAACTCTATAACTCGGTATGACCCTCCGAAGGACGTAATTGGCTTGGGTCGTGTCGCCCTATTCCGAATTCCTGTCCCGTTGGTCGTCACGGCCCTCTCCCAATTAGGAGAGAAGTTCAAAGCGGCGCCAAAAAGCCTGCTCCCAATTGGGAGAGGAATTCAAAGGCGCCAGCCGCGAGCATGCTGGCGAGGCTGCGCGCAATGCCGCCCCGGACGCCCACTGCCACCGCCCACTCCACGCAGAACCGCGGTCGTTCGCCCCGCCCGACTTCATGGCCGGCATATGGTGGCTGCCGGCAGGGCCGTATTTCGGGAAGAGGGGTGCTG
>JAGMDA010000703.1 GCA_023128935.1 Candidatus Eiseniibacteriota bacterium
CTCGCCGCTGCCGCAGGCGGACGTGGTGACCACCACGACGCACAAGACGCTGCGCGGCACGCGCGGTGGAGTGATCCTCTGCAAGGAGGCGTTCGCCAAGCAGATAGACATGCTCGTGTTCCCGGGCAACCAGGGCGGGCCGTTCATGCACGCCATTGCCGCCAAGGCGGTTGGGTTCAAGGAGGCGCTCACCGACGAGTTCAAGGCGTACCAGCGCCAGATCGCGGCAAACGCCAAGGCGCTGGCGGCGGCGCTTGCCGAAGGCGGCCTCCGGATCGTCGGCGGCGGGACGGAGACCCACCTGATGCTCGTGGACGTGACCGGCCTGGGCACGACCGGCAAGGAGGCCTCGAAGGTGCTCGACAACGCGGGCATCACGGTCAACAAGAACCTCATCCCCTTCGACACCAAGAGCCCATTTGTCGCCAGCGGCATCCGGATCGGCACTCCGGCGGTGACCACGCGCGGCATGGGAACCGGCGAAATGGTGCAGATTGCGGACTTCATCGACCGCGCCATCAAGAACCGTCGCAAGGATGAAGTCCTTGAGGGAATTGCAAACGAAGTGGCCGAGTTGTGCGCCGGGTTTCCGCTGTATCCCGAAAGGCAGGTGTAGGGTCGACGCAATAAGAACGAATCCGTTCTGACCAAGGAGGTAAGCCATGCTGTTCAGTCTGTCCATGTTTCCCACGAGCAAGGGGACGGCCTCGGTCTCCGGCGACGTGGCCAAAGTGATCGACATAGTCGACAAGTCCCGTCTGCCGTACAGGCTCGGCTCCATGTCCACCGTCATCGAGGGCGAGTGGGCGCCGGTGATGAAAGTGATCAACAAGGCGCGCCTGATGCTTCGGCGGCGGCACGACCGCGTGTATATCGTCCTCACCATTGATGACCGCAAGGGAGCGAAAAAACGCCTCACCGGCAAGGTCGCGTCGATTGAAAGAAAGCTCAAACGAAAGGTTAGCAAATGACCGAGGATATCAGGGTTGTCTTCGTATCGATTCCGCGTGAGGAGGCTTCGCCGTTCGCCCGGGCGCTTGTCGAAGAGCGGCTGGCGGCCTGCGTCAATATCGTCCCCAGGATGGAGTCGTTCTACCGCTGGGAGGGCAAGGTGCTCTCCGATTCGGAAGCGCTCTTGATCGTCAAGACTACCAAGGGCCGGTTTGACGCCCTGCGCAAGTACATCGAGGAGCGCCACCCGTACGACCTGCCGGAGATCGTGGCTCTGCCGGTCTCGGAGGGTTTGCCCGACTACCTCGCCTGGGTCACCGACCAGACGGAGTAGGGGGCGAAAGGGGGAACCGCATAGATGAAGGGATTCATTATTTCGGAGTTCTTAGGATTAGAGGCCGGCTGGTGGGCCGTCATCATCGCAGCGGCGGGCCTATTGGCATACGTAATTGACTTGATCCTCCGCAAGCGTGCAGAGAGCAAGAGACAGCAATCGCTGATAGAACGCGTACGAGCGCTGGAACTGAAGGCTGAACCGACGCCGCTGGTTATACAAATCGGAACCCTGCCCAGTATTCCGGAGGATGCGGAAGAGATCGTCACAGAGGCTGATGAACTACTGGAGGCTGGAGCCTCAATTGATGCCGCCGCACTGATCAAGATCGGCAATATCGCTTTCCCCAAGAGTGACTACAAGAAGGCGGAGCACTATTACCGGGTCGCATTGGATCAGGCAGAGCACAGCAAGCGGCTGGATTTGGTTGCGGCGGCTTTGGGGAATATGGGCTTGGTCTATCAAGTCAAGGGCGATCTGGATGTGGCGCTGAAGCATCACAAAGAAGCCTTGAAGATTCACCATGCGATAGGTTACCGCCAGGGTGAGGCGATTGATTTGGGCAACATGGGTCTGATATCTAAGGCCAAAGGAAATCTGGACGAGGCACGGCGTTGTCAAAAGGCGTCTCTGAAGATCGACCGAGAGATAGGTTCCCGCAAGGGCGAG
>JAGMDA010000704.1 GCA_023128935.1 Candidatus Eiseniibacteriota bacterium
TTCAACTGAGATTAGCATTCCCTCGAACCCACCGGGTCCCCACGGAGCAGACTAAAGGCTGACCCCAATCGAGATTGGCTGAGTGATATCCCCTGGTATTGTCCTCCTGAGTACCTGCATGCGCTAAATGGCCCGGCGAGCACGTTGGACTCTGATTGGTCCGGGGGGAGTTCTGACCATGAAGTGACTGCCGAGGTTCCGGCACGGCCTAGAGAGACGGGATGCTCCGCAGGCGGACTGGTGATATAGAGCGGAAAGCTCTCGGGTTTGGCCTCCCGGTCGGCCGAGATCAGGGACACCGGTTCCGGGCGTACGCGCCCGCGCCTGGGAGAGAACCCGGCCACCAAAGGCTGTATGCAACCGACGGGCACTTAGGCGGACCATGAGGATGCCGGAGTAGGCGCACTTGTCAACAAGCCGTTCGACAGCGTCATTGCTAAGGCAACCATCGCGCCGACCAGGGAACAGTGGTGCGCTGGGCTGGCCCCTGTGTTAGCGCAGCCATTCGTGCAGCACCGCGACCGACCACGTGGTCAGGGGTATGCAACGCGCCTTGCGTCCCTTGCCTCGGCAGCGAACGTGCGCTCCGGTTCCGTTGTATGTACCTTTGGCAGACCTTCTGTGCCTACTAACGCACGAAGGCTACAACCAGGGCGTCGGTAGTTCCATAGGCCCAGAAGCCTCATCGGCTCCATGAATTCCTGCCGGCTACATGGGATAGATTCATTTTCGCCGGTTCGCTGAGGGCACAGAACATGGTATACTATACTGATTGTGGGTCTTCTAGGATGATATGCCCTCGAGAGGTTCCGCCCTGCTGACTTGGAATGGTCTGGGCTGACCCGAGTGGGTCCCTACTGACTTTGGAGCAATCCGAGTCGGTCCGGGTTGCCCGAAGCATGCCTATGAGACCTGGATTGGCTTGCAGAGACAGGAATTGGCCGGGGTACCATGCCTGCGCCTAGGAAGCTGCTTCACTGAAAGGACTTGGCAATGAGAACCGCAGGAGCTTTGCTGTTTGGTCTTACCCTTCTCGTTGGTGTTACTGTCTGTGCCCAGGCGGATACGCAGATCGTGCCGCTTGCTGCAGATGAGACCCACCTCACACTGCTCGAACAGGAGATGGATGCGCTCCGCTATAGCGTTGAACTCTCCGAACTCGTTGCAGTTGACGTCATTACTGACGAAGGGGCATTTGTCCGCCTGTTCATTCCCGGATTCCACTCATCTCACTTAGAGGGTGCTCCTGAGCTGCCCATGATGAACCGCCTTATCGAGATTCCCTGTGGAGCATCAGCCCGTGTGGAAGTGGTTTCAGTGGAGAGCCGGAGCATCAACCTGGCGGATTATGGGATCAAATCTCCCATCTTTCCTGCCCAGCCCAGTATGCCGAAGAACGTCGACCCCGCGGATTGGCCTTTTGTCTATGACAGAGACGCCTACGCGGCGGATCGGGTTGCCCGGGATCTGGTGAAGGTCGTCTCACTCGGGCAGCTCCGCGCTGCAGATATCGGTCGCCTCGAGGTTTCCCCGATTGAGTACTTCCCTGCCGAGAACCGCATCCTGGTGCATGAGAGAATCGAATTCAGCGTGATCTTCGAACACGCAGATCATGCCCGCGGGGATGCGTTGAAGACGGTGACCCATAGCCTGTTCTTCACGCCCATCTACGATCAGATTGAGGGCTTCCGCACCCCGCATGACGATCACCCTGACCTGGTGCGCGACGTGGTCACTCTGGTTGTCGTTACCCCGCCTGAGTTCGAGGTGCAGCTGCAGGAATTTGTTGAGTGGAAGATTGAACGGGGCTTTCACACCATTCTGGCCGTGACGGGCAGCCCCCCGGTGGGCAGCACCAAGGAGGAGATCCAAGCCTACATCCACGACCTCTACAACAATGCAACACCGGAACTGCCGGCTCCCAGCTTCGTGATCTTCGTAGGCGATGTAGCCCAGATGCCCACCTGGTTCCTGGGCGGCAACGCTTCGGACCGACCATACTGCGACGTGGAGGGCGATCTCGTTCCTGACATC
>JAGMDA010000705.1 GCA_023128935.1 Candidatus Eiseniibacteriota bacterium
GGAGCTCCTCCAGCAATAGTCGCCAGGCCGCCGACGTTCCTCTCCAACATCTCCGCCTGCCGCTCTCCCGCCTCGGTGATAGCCTCCTGGGTGCGCTTCTCTCCAAGGGGAACATAGTGGAGGGCGTCGCGGAAGATCACGGCCAGCGGCGCATCCTCGAATCCCTCGCAGATGCGAACCGCCTCCTGGAGGTTGCCTTTCTGAACGCGACCACGGATCGCCTGGAGGAAGCCCTGGTTCTCACGACGCACTTTTCCGAGTTCAATCAAGCGCTCGATGATGATAGCCAGCGCCACAACTGAGCAGAGCACGATCGGGATCATCAGAATCCCGCCTTTGATCAACACCGACATCATAACCCTCTCATTGCCTGTCTCGATTCCACAAGCGCACGTACTTCACGCGGTTCAATAAACACGCGCCACTGGAATCGCACCTCCTAAGATTACTTTCTAGCCATTCCGGCAGTCCTGTCAAGGAACGCTATGGGAGCAAGCATACTCCAACGCGATCCGCACCCACCGGCCATCCACACCATCGCCCGGGCGATACAGGATCTCTTCATCCATCAAGTTCTCACCGATCAGGAGAACCCGCATCGAGGCCAGCGACCAACCGACAGACGCTGAAAGAGCAAGGATCGTCTCGAGATCTTCGGCGCCCTGACCCGCCGCGACACGGCTGCGAACGTGCAGCCCCGCACCCCAGAGGAAGCTGCCCAATCTCCCATCCAGGGACGAGACGAGTTCGTGTGCGGGAAGAAAGAGCAACGGCTGATCCGAAGACACCTCAGTCTCATGTGTCCAGGCATAGGCCATGCGCCCTGCGATGCCCGGTCCGATCTGCCAGTGCCCCTCGCTCTCGAAGCGGACTAGCCAGCGATCCTTGACGTTGACGGTCTCATAGACTCCGAACCGCGCAGCGGAAGGCAAGCGCTGCCAACTGAGCGGACTCCGCAGATCCGCCGCTGTGAGCTTGCAGCGCATCCAACCGTCATCGCGCTGCAACAAGAGTTCACTCGACACGTGAAGCCAAGCCCTCTGGGGAGCTAGCAGGGGATTGATGCGAGCCAAGCCCGGGAGTTGCACGTTGCGGTGCATGACTTCGGGGACCACACCACGCTCTGTCCCACAGTTATACAGCGCCGATGTCACGCAGGACGCAAGCACGCCTCCCGGCGCGAGCATTTCCTCTGCGTAGGAGGTCTGGGGGTTAACCTCCGCCCGCAAGAGAATTCCGCTTTCCTGCCATCTTGCCCCGTACATGAGCAAAGGCCCAACCATCCAATCATGCCCTTCGCCACCGACGCCGACACCCAGTCCGAGACGCCCCGATCCGCATCCGAAACTCCACCCAAGGTTGCCTCGCCCCCGCAGGCGGTTGCAGGTTGAATCCGGTGCACGCTCACTGGTTTTCCGGACCACTCCGATGTTGAGATCCGACTCCAGCCGGGAGCGCGATCGCGACAGTGCATTGAGATCGCTCAGGCTGCCGCGTGTCGCCATTCCCATCTCAGCACCGATCCAGCTGCCTGTTTCCGTCCGGGTTGCGCCGTCCCCACCCGTGATTTCCTCAAGCCACGATGTGCGAACCTGCCCGCCTGCAGCTCGGAGGCTGATCACAGCCGGAAGCCAGTAGGGCTGTGACATCCGCTCCCAAAACCCCTCAACTTGCACGAACCGAACCGAACTGTCGGCATTCGCCCTTGAGCTGCGCGGGTCATCCCACCGGTTGCGAGCGGTTCGCAAACCAAATCCGATGCGCGCATGCGGATCTGCAACGGGGCCGGAAGACAGCCATCCCACAGCTCCTTCCTGGTGATCACAATCTGGAAGGCGATCCTTCCAAAAAGCCATGTCGCACCATAGCAGTCCCGGGCGATTCGGCCATGGAAGCCAGGCCAGTGAGGCGGAACCGCCAGGTCCGGATTCCAGCGTTGTGCGTACTAGACCGCGCGCCCATGGCGAGCGTGCTTCCGGTGGCCGCGTGATCTGGAAAGGCATGCTTGGCCGCATGCGGTACCCGGTGGGGCCTGGCTCTACAAGCAGCGGCTCCTGGCGAGGCTTCACACCAGGCAGCTCCATCTCCAGGAGCCGCGTGCCGCCTGCCAGGCAGCTCAGATCCTCGCCCTCGACGACGACATCGGGCAGCACAAAAGCGGGCCGCATCTCTCGAGGCGCGGTTGGGGATGGCTCGCTATCGGCTGCGGAGACGACATAACCGCCCCAGGTCACAAGCAAGGCGGCACTCCACAGGCATCCCACAGCGCTGCGCATATCTACTGCTCCTCCGGCTCGACCACACCCACGGACTCAGGCGGTGCCTCAGCTGCGCCGCCTGGTCCGCTAAGTAGCAGAATGCGGCGGCGCGCCTCCTCCATCAACGCCTCCTCCTGGAGCGCTAGTGCGACGACGCGTTCGTATTGCCGCAGTGCATCGCGAGGGCGTCCCATGCCTTCGTAACATTCCGCCAACCGGATTCGCGCCGTAGCCTCCCACAGAGGTTCACTCTCGCCCTGCTCCAGGAATTCCTGCATCCACCCCATCGCCTGCAGGGTATCGCCCATGCGGTAAGCGGATTCCCCCGCCCAGTAGCGCACACGATAGATGGCCAACGTTAGACCCAGTGTGTCCGCTGCGGCGAACGCCCGGAACGCCGCCTCCCAATCCCGAGCACCAAAGGCCATGCGCCCTAACTGCAGGTTGCCAATCGCGCGGAGGGAATCCGGCGCGCCCGAGGCGGCATGCACCACCTTCTCCCATTCATTGCGAGCTGCTTCCTTCTCGTCCAACTGCTGATAGGCCTCGGCTAGGTAGGCCCTCGTGAGTGCAACCCGTGCGGGATCCAGGTTCAGGGATAGGCGCATCTCAAGCGGCCTAATCGCATTGCGTGCATCGCCCAGCTCCATGTATAGGATGCCAGCCCTGAGCAAAGCCTCCCCACGCTGCCTGAAAGCCTCATTGGCACCCAGAGCCTCATAGGCCCCTGCCGCTTCCCTGCGCTCCCCCAGTTCCTCCCGGCAGTGCGCCATCTGGAAGCGAACGCGCATCAGGCGAGGGTCGGCGGGATCGGCCTTCTCCAGAAAATCGCCGTAGGATGCCAAGGCAGACTGGTAGCGGCTGCTATGGAGATACCCCTCCGCTAGCTGAAGATACTTCTCCCCCAATCCCCGGCTTTCGGGGAAGCGGTCCTTAAGCTCGCTTAGGATCAAGCCGGCTTGGTCCCACTCCCCGCGAGCACCTCGGCACTCAAAGAGCGATTCGTGGGCCGTGCGGCGCAGCACGCGATCGGCACCCGGAGCTTCCAGGACCAGCCGATACCATTCAATGGCATCTCCATATGCGCGCAGATTAAAGTATCCATCACCAAGGGCCAGCAGCCCCCGTGCCCGCAGGCTATCAGACGCAGCCGGATGATCCTGCAGAAGGCGGAAGCGCTCGATGGCCTGTCGATAGGTCTCATTGCGGAAGAGCGCCTGGGCTTCCCAGTAGAGCGCCTCTGCCCCACGCGGCGTGTTTCCTTCCCTTTCGCGGAGTGCGGCAAAGGTCGTTTCCGCAGCCGCGAAATCCCCCAGCCTGAGAAGCGTCCACGCGTGACGGAAGGAAGCCTCTGCCAGCAATCCAGCGGACTCCCTCTCATCGGCCATCTCAACCGCGTCAGCAAAGGCTGCAGCAGCATCCTCAATGCGCCCGATGTTGAAGAGACAGTTCCCGCGACGGAGCAGCAAATCATCGATGAAGGGACAGCCCCGGCAAAACTCAAGCGCCCGGTCGAACTGCTGCAGAGCCTCCTCGTAGCGGGCCTCATTGTATGCGCACCAAGCCAGCGCATAGGCGCACTGTACTTTGCTCGCCCCGCGGCGTTCCGCGCGCAAGTAATCCCTACGGGCACTCTCAGTTCGACCGAGCCTATAGAAAGCCTCCGCCCGCCAGAAGTAGCACTCGGCAGCATGCGGAGTGCCGGGATACTTGACAATCAGATCCCCGAACAGACGTGCCGCCGTCCCCCAATGCCCTGCTGCCATCGCCGCCAGGGCCTGACGCCGAAGCAGGACATCAGGAACCGTCGGGAGTATGGAAGCGGCCTTCTGGTAGGATGCGTAGGCTTCCTCCGGTTTTCTGAGCCTGTAAAAGCAGTCGCCCCGCAGGGACCACGCAGCCTGGCCCAGTGTGTCAGTACCAATATGGCCGCGGAAACTCTCCAGGCTTTCGATGGCCTGCATGTACTTGTCCAGATTGAAGCGGGCATAAGCCAGGGCGTAAATCCAGGGGAGAAAGAGCCCATCTTCGGAGGGTACGGGAGGGGCAGGCGCCAGCAACTGTTCAGCCTCAGCGAACTGCGCCTCCGTCATCAGCGCCACGGCCGAGCCATATTTCGTTGCTGGAAGATCGCCGGGACGCTCCCCGCTTATGGCCCGATAGTAATCGAGCGCCTGGCTGGGCTTGCCTTGCTTCAAGGCCAGCCAGCCCAGGACGCCACGCGATTCATCCAACCACGCAGACGGCGCTGCGCCCCACTTTGCAACGAGACGCCCCAGAACCGCTTGGGCACTGTCGAGCCCGCCGGTTTCGAGATGGGCTCGCCCAACGAGAAACTCGCGCCGAGCACAGCGCAGGCCGGCTGACCTTGGTCTCTCAAGTTGACGCAATACGCCGTCCCAATCACCGGCGGAAAAAGACGCCTCGGCCAAATCCAACCGCAGGGAATCCCTAAGACCTGGGCAACCGCGGGCCTCAGATATGGCGCGCTGCCAGTTCTCTCGCGCCGCATCGAGATCACCCATGCCGACATGCAACCATCCGGCCCAGCGGAGGAGCGATGCGCGGATCCGGTCTCCGCGCGGAGCTCCGTCGGCAGCCACAACCAGCTCGCGGGCGGCCGCACCGTGCAACTCCGATTCAACAAGGGCAACACCCCGCCAGAAGTGGATGCGCCAGGCTTCCGGCGCACCGTCCCAAATCGTGATCGCGCGCGCGAAGGCCGCGGCAGCTTCCTCGACTTGCCCGCGCCCGAGAAGCGAAGCCCCAAGGTCAACCCACGCTGTGGTCTGTACGTCTCGTCGGAAGGCGTGTTCACCAAGCGCGCGGAGAAGCTCCTCTCCCTGTAGGATCTGCCCCGCGCGGATCAGGTTGCGGGCCCGCAGGTAGCTCTCCCTTTCCTGTGTGGGGATCAGGTCATCCCAGATGCGCACGGGACGCAGGAGTTCAGGCCAGATCCACACATCCGCCACCTGAGCCGGGGCTGTGACGGGAAAGCCAAACCGTGGGGGAAGAAGGGGCGGCCCACTGGGCGCCGGGAGCGAAGGCCCTGTGATTGCCGGGCCCTCCGCGGCAGGCGTGATGGCTC
>JAGMDA010000706.1 GCA_023128935.1 Candidatus Eiseniibacteriota bacterium
GGGACCGGCAGCACACGATAGCTACCGAGAGCTGCGAGAATGGGACATCGAAGGAGGCGAAGTGATGAAGGACGGAGGATCAGCATTTCCGATGTCAAGCGGCGACGAGCCGCGTATGAATCAGACGACCCATTACAACGAGGGCATGTCCCTCCGCGACTGGTTCGCGGGGATGGCCTTGCGCGGGATCAATATTGAGGAGCAGGCAGATCTCCAATATGCTGTCGAGGAAGCATTCGCAATCGCTGATGCTATGCTCGTAGCGCGCGCGGTGGAAGCATGAGCCGCTACATCTCCCCCTCCATTGAGACGCTCGCGAAGTATGAGCTCTTCCCCTTCGTCCGGCGTGCGCTCGGGCTTATCCTCGCAGTCGAGGAGATCGGGCACAACGTCTGGTCGGTGAACAACCGGTGTATCGTACAGTGGGACGGGGCAGGGTTCGTGTGCGATTGCACCAACTGGCAACTACACGGCGGGGCTCAGGGCGGCTACTGCAAGCACTCCCTCGCCGTCTGTCTACGCTCCGATTCGTATCGGGCGCGTGTCAATGAGGCACTACAGGAGGCATGTCATGTCTGAGGCAGTAGAGACTGCAACGAAGCTATTTCAGAGAGCGGAGAACCTACAGGCGTTCGCAAAGGTGGGGTTGTACGGTCCGCAAGGATCGGGCAAGACGACTACGGCGATGAAGATCGCGGAGGGCTTGTCGGGGCTGGCCGGCGGCGCGCCGATCGCGTTCATCGACACGGAGACCGGCTCGGATTTCTTCGTCGACCGGATGAAGGCAGCCAAGATCGAGTTCCTCCAACTGAAGACGCGGGCATTCCGTCAGCTTGCTCCGGCGATTGAGGAGGCTGAGAAGGCCGGCGCAGTCCTCGTGATCGACTCCGTATCGCACTACTGGGACGAGCTCAAGAAGGCGTTCCAGACGAAGCTCAAGCGGAAGAAGCTCCAGTTTCAAGACTGGGCGATCGTCAAGGAGGAATGGCGCACGGGGTACGCGACGCCGTTTGTGAACTCGCGGTGTCACATCCTCGTATGTGGGCGCGTCCAAGACATCTTCGAGGACTTCTTCGATGACGACGGACACCGGGACATCGTGAAGATCGGCTCTCGGATGCGGGCGGAAAAGGAGTTTGGGTATGAGCCAAGCCTCGTCCTTGAGATGGCGGCGCTCACGTCGTCACTTGACGAGCTCAAGGCTGCGAAGACGAAGCGCCAGCGTGCCGGGATCGCTGTGAGCTCGGAGATCCTGATCCGGGCGACGGTGATCAAGGACCGAGCGGACCTTCTCAACGGCCAGCGCTTCGACTTCCCGACCTTCGAGGACTTCCTACCCCACTTCCAGACGTTAAGCCTCGGCGGTAAGCACCTTGGCGTGGATGAGAAGACGAGCGAGGCGCTGTTCTCCAACGGGAGCGAGGCATTTCAGCGCATTCAGAAGCAACGGACGATCGCGCTTGAGGAGATCGAGGAAGAGATCAAGGCAGCCTACCCCGGATCCGACAAGGCGTCGAAGGCGGTGAAGACGGATCTGGTCAATGCCGTCTTCGGTACGCGGTCATGGACCGCGATAAGCGAGATGCGCTTGGACGACCTACAGCATGGGCTCGGGATCGTTCGCGCGGCGTTGAAGATCCTTGTCGCGCAAGAGGAGCCAGATGTAGAGGGAACGGTCGAGGCCGTCCAGCACGAGAAGACGGAAGCAGAGGATCCATTCGAATGAAACGCCTGTCGCGCTTGGAGAGCTCATGACAGGCTTGCCACACGGGCCAGGGCAGTCCGCCACCAGACTCCCCGGCTCGCCTCCTGGGAGGGCGGTCTCCGGGCCGCTCTCCCCTCCTTCGGAAGATTCAACCGGCGCTTTCGAGCCCTTGTCTACCCCTGGTGCGGTGTGTCGCCGACCGCGCAGGTTCGAATCCTGTATCTCCCGACCAGCGGCCCAATCAACCAAAAGGAGGGCGATATCACCTATCCTACGAACTGCGCACCCACGTGAACTACAAGGCCCCGGCTTCGGGCCGCGCCGGGGATGAATCGAAAGGGGCGAGATGCAAGATCTAAGCAAACACGAATGGATGTGCAAGATGGGCGGTAGCAGGTGGCCGTGGCAGCGGGTAGTAATAGGGAAGCCAAAGCCGCCTGTTTACGATCCCCCGGAGCTAGAATGCACGCAGGAAGCATAGACGGCATGACCGCGGCGGCGCGCGTCTACCGCGTGCTCAAATCTGAGCAACGCTGGATCGGCGGGTACGAGCTCCAGGATCGCGCAGAGACAACGGCCGTCTCGACGCGCGTCTCAGAAGTGAGGCATCAGCTACCTGAGACGGAGGCGATCGAGATGAAGCAGGAGGGGCACCGGTTCTTCTACCGCTGGAAGAGAGTGCCTGTGAAGAAGACGACTGTGTGGTGGCTTGCGTAGTGTATAAGCTTCGCTTTCGCGCACGGCATCCGAGATGATAGGAGAGTAGGGTTGACTTCGGGCGCTGGGGGGGTAGAATGGTAGGTGCGGGCGGTCTGGCCGGGGCCTCCGTGCCCGTCTTAGAGCGGACGGGCCGCTCCGCGCATCTACTCTAAGGGGTGGTGGTATGCCAGCAAAAGACACAACCCGCCGCGAGCCGTGGAATCCTCTTCTCAAGAGCTATCCTTTCAGCGAGCGCGTCAATGCAGTGTCGGTAGGGGCCGAGACGCTATTCACGCGTCTGATCGCCCAGGCAGACGATTACGGGAACTTCTACGGAGAGCCGCGCAAGCTACTCGCCTATCTCTACGGGCATCGATTCGCTGCGAAACAAGTATCCGAGACGGACGCGGGCCGTTGGCGGGCCGAACTCGTATCGAACCCGGTTGGCCCACTGGCTGCGATGTACAACGATAACGGTTCGGAGTACATCCATATCATCAACTCAAGGCGGCGTCTTCGCAGCGACGTTCAACCGGATGAACGCTTCCCTCGTGAGCCAGCAAGCATAGAAGAGAACGCTCTTTCCGAACACGTTACGAGAACGGCCCGCACACGTAACGAAAACGATGTACTAGACCTAGACCCAGACAAGACCAAGACTAAGACCAAGAAGAACAAGCGCGCCGATCTCGAAACTGAATTTGCTGAGATCTTCTGGCCCGCCATCCCGAACAAGCTCGGCAAGGGCAAGGCACGCGAGGCGTTTGTCAAGGCACGCGGCAAGGTATCACTGGAGACCATCATGGCAGGGGTGCCTGGGTACGTAACCTACGAGACGGGGCGGCGCACGCAGAAAGACTATCGTCCGTTGCACCCGGCGACGTGGCTGAATCAGGAGCGATGGGATGACGAGGTGGTGAATGGTGCTACTGAGAACGGCGACAGTG
>JAGMDA010000707.1 GCA_023128935.1 Candidatus Eiseniibacteriota bacterium
GTGGAGGATGTAACGCTAGATGGCGGGCTCGACCTGGAGAACTCTTCCGGGGACGTGATGGCGGTAGGTGTCCGTGCCACATTCTGCCGGCTCGCCTCCGTCTCTGGCGACCTGACGCTGGATGGGTGCAACGGCCCGCTGGACTTGCAGACGTATTCCGGCGCCGTCGAGGTGAGAAACGGGACAAAAGTGGAACTGGCGCTCGGAACCACCAGCGGCAAGATTCACTTCTCCGGGAGCCTGCACCCTCGGGGGGAGCACCGGGTAGAGAGCACTTCCGGGGACGTGCATCTGGTTCTCCCCGCCAGCGCCGCCTTCGACCTGGACCTCGAGACCATCTCCGGCGACATCCAAACCGACTTTGCCGTGACGATGACCGAGTTCGACAGAAAGCACGTCACGGGCCAGGTCAACGGTGGCGGCCCGTTGCTGCGCATCAGCACCAGCAGCGGGGACATCACGCTGGAGAGTGTAACAGGTGAAAGCAACTGAACGCTAAACAACAAATGTAAGGAGGAAAAAATGGACGGATTTGCCGAATTTGCTGTGTGCGCAGTCCCTATCGCCTTCGTGGTCGCGATCTTTGGCACCATCGTTCTGATACGGTGGTTCAAGCACCGGGAGATCGTGGCGATGGTGGAGAAGGGACTGGTGCCGGCGCAGTACGCGCAGTACGTGAGAGCGTCGCGTGGCCGGGGGTTGCTGGGCTGGGGCATCGCGTTGGCGGCGCTAGGGTTGGCCCTGATGGTCGGCTTGTACCCAATTGGCTTTCTTATGAAGGAGCCGTACCCTCTATTCTTCGGCCCCTGGATGCTGGCCGGCCTGATCCCGCTGTTCATCGGGCTGGCGCTGCTGATCACCTACTTTTTGACACGCAAGGAGGAGCCCCCAGCGCCGGAAGCGGGGCTGGAGGAGGCGGAGGTCCCGGGCGACTGACGGTGAACGCCGCTAATAAAGGTCTCCTGACCGAGGCGAAACATGCCTGGTTGGGAGACCTTGGCCTGTTCTATGACACACCCCTGGAAACTTCCAGGGGTTATTTCGTGCCCAGGCCAGTTTGACAGACTTGAGCGGTCGGGGTAGACTTGGGGGACGGAGGTACACGATGACAATGACCGAACAAGTCCCCTTCCTCACTGACCCCACGGGGCGAGAACATCCCCTGCCTGGCGAGACCATCACCATCGGCCTATGGAGCGTATGGGCGGTGCTGTGGACGCTTGAGCCGCTGTCGGTGGGGTTGTCGCTTCTGGTGGTCAGCGTCGTGAAACGCTCGGGGGGGCTCTTCACGGCTGGACTCATCCTGTGCGGGATCGCCGGGATGGGGTTGATCGGCATGACGGCCATCCTGTCTGCGTGGTGGCTGCCCAACCTGCTGGGGCCGGCCATTCTCATCCTCGTCGGTTTCTCGTTGCTGATCTCGGGCGTGATACGCCGTTCGCCATCACCCGCACCGGCTGGGGAATGAGCAACTTGTAAGCAAATACTGCGTACAGATGGTGGTAGTCATCACAGATAGTTTTGCACACAACAGGAGGTTTCGATGTCAATTCTTGAGACGAACAACGTCAGCAAGCAGTACCAGATGGGCAAAGTGACGGTGAACGCCCTGGCCGGCGTTGACTTTAACGTCGAGCAGAGCGAGTTCGTGGCCGTCATGGGGCCTTCGGGTTCGGGCAAGTCAACCCTGATGAACATCCTTGGGTGCCTCGACACGCCGACCCAAGGCTGCTATCGCCTCGGGGGAACGGATGTCCGGGACCTAGACGACCATCAGCTCTCTCGGCTTCGCAACCGCGAGATCGGCTTCATCTTCCAGACCTTCAACCTCCTGCCGCGGGCCAATGCCCGCCAGAATGTCGAGCTACCCTTGGTCTATGCGGGGATCGCGGGTGCCGCGCGTCGGCGTCTGGCCACTTCAGCCCTCGATCGAGTGGGACTTGTGGACCGCACGGACCACAAGCCCAATGAGCTTTCGGGAGGTGAGCGCCAGCGCGTTGCGATTGCCCGGGCTCTGGTCAGCGATCCCAGCCTCTTGCTCGCCGACGAACCCACCGGGAACCTGGATTCGGGAACCGGGGAAGAGATCATGAGGTCCTTGAACCGCATCTGGATGGAAGGCAGGACCGTGATTGTGGTCACGCACGCAGAGGAAATCGCCCGGCACACCCAGCGGATACTGCGCCTACATGACGGAGCGCTGGTCTCTGATGACCGCCGCCCGGGAGATGGCTAGCGGTGGGCCTTTGGGAAGCAATCCGCATGGGCTGTGAGGCCCTGCAGGCCAACCGCCTCCGGTCAGCGCTTACTATTCTGGGTACCGTGGTGGGGGTTGTGGCCGTGGTTTCGGTTGTCTCGATCACGCAGGGTCTCAATCGCTATGTGTCGCAAGAAATACTTTCCATGGGGTCGCACATCTTCTCGCTGGACAAGTATGGTTTCATCACGAGCAATGAGGAGTACTTCGAGGCTGCGCGGCGCAAGGATCTCCGCTCGGACGACGCCCGCTATCTGCAAGATCACCTGACGATGGCTGCGGCCGTCGTACCCACCGCCCATTATACAGTGGATGTTCTCTGGGAAGGGCGGCAGGCCAAGGATGTGGCGCTCGTGGGCATCGGTTCTGGTTACGCGGCCCTGGGAGATGAATTCGATATCGCCTGCGGGCGCCATTTGACATACCAAGAAGAGGCCACCCGGCGGCGCTCGGCCGTTATCGGCTCGGATATCGCCGAGGAACTCTTTGGCGCCGTCGATGCGATCGGGCAACGCATGCGCGTTGGCCGCGAGAGTTTTTGGGTAGTCGGTGTCCTGAAGCAGCGCGGCGCGGTGCTGGGCACCTCGCGGGACAATGTGGTCCTGATGCCCATTACCACTTTCGAGAGCATCTATGGCAGCCGGCGTTCAATCAGCATCATTATCAAGGCGGCCTCACCAGCGGTCTACGAGGCATGTCAAGAGGAGGCCATGCTCTTGCTCAAACTGCGGCGTGGCCGGCAGCCGTGGGAGCCGCCCGATTTCGGCGTTCAGAACTCCGAAACCTACTACGCGTTCTACAGCCGAGCTACGAGCCTGTTCTATTTGGGCATGATTGCAGTCGTGGGCCTGAGCGTGGTTGTGGGTGGCATCGTGATGATGAATATCATGCTGGTTGCTGTGACCGAGCGCACGAAGGAGATAGGGATCCGTATGGCAGTCGGGGCGCGCCGGCGGGACATTATGATGCAGTTTCTGATCGAGGCGCTGGCGCTGTCAAGCTCTGGCGGCATTCTGGGCGTTCTCCTGGGGGCACTGATCGCGGTGTTGGTTAATGTGCTTTCCCCGTTGCCGGCGCGGGTGGAGTTCTGGTCCGTATTTGTCGGCCTCTGCATGGCGGTCGGCATCGGGGTGGTTGCGGGCGTTTACCCCGCCATGCGGGCCTCACGCTTGGCGCCGGTAGTGGCGCTCGGATATGAGAAGTAGGACGCGTGGCGGCAAGCAAGAATGACAGGAGGGAGGTAGCGCGCATGGCGCGCCTCGCAGCGGGTATAGCGCTGCTGGTCGAAAGCGGGCGTATGGCATTGTGCGCCCTCTGGTCGAACAAGCTGCGCACGTCACTGACCCTGCTCGGCATCGTGATCGGTGTTGGCACGGTAGTGGCGATGGCCTCGGTGCTCTCCGGTCTCGACCGCAGCATGGCCGAGAGCATCTCCTCACTCGGTTCGGGGAGCATCTATCTGACAAAGTACGCCGCCAGCGTCCAGATTGGCGGGCACCACCGGCGCGAGCAGCGCCAGGACCTCACCGTTCAAGACGCCGCTGCTATCCTCCGGACTTGCCCAAGTGTGGCAGCCGTTTCACCGGTGGCCTCAACCACAAGGCGGGTTTCCCGCGGCCGCCAGCAGACAAAGATGCTCCAGATCGAGGGAGCGGGAGCTGACTACCTCCTGGTTCACGACAGGAGCATAGCCTCTGGGAGATTCTTCACGGCCGCGGAGGTACTTGGGCGCCAGAGGGTGTGTGTCATGGGCAGCGACCTAGCTGATGTGCTCTTCGGTGCCATGGATCCGCTGGGCTTGCAGGTCAAGATCGGGAGCTACACCTATCGCGTGATAGGCCTGCTCGCGGCCAAGGGCAGCGTACTGGGGACCAACCTCGATGAGCTGGCGGTCGTCCCGCTAGCCACGCTGCAGCAGGAGCGGGGCTGGGGTGAGGTCGTCGACTATATCCTGATCCAGCCGCAACGCCCCAAGTGCATGCAGGCAACGCTCGATGAGATCGAGTCAGCCATGCGCAGGCGGCGTGGGCTGCGACCCAGAGACGACAATGACTTCGGGCTCACGACACATGCCCATCTGATGGAGCTGTACAATAATCTCACCCGGGCGATCTACGCGGTGATGCTACTAGTTTCGGGGATCGCGCTGGCGGTGGGCGGCATTGGAATCATGAACATGATGCTCGTGTCAGTCAAAGAGCGTACCCGGGAGATCGGGATCCGTCGCGCCGTGGGCGCCAGGCGCACGGATGTGCTGATCCAGTTCCTGGCGGAGGCTACGAGCCTGACCGTAGTCGGCGGTGCGGCGGGGATTCTATTAGGGGCTCTCTTCGCGCTCATCGTCTCGGCCGCAACTCCCCTTCCAGCCGCTCTACCTGTGGGGGTGGTGGCTCTGGCGTTAGGCATGGCAACCGCCGTAGGGCTAGTCTTCGGGATCTACCCGGCGTGGCG
>JAGMDA010000708.1 GCA_023128935.1 Candidatus Eiseniibacteriota bacterium
CGGCGCCAGAGCTCGGCCTCTTGAGCCCATTTGCCTTGCCCTGCACCCTCGACACCGGGCTCTCCACGCCAGAATGAGAACTGCTGGCCCGGCGAGGAGCAGCTCGTTGGCTGGCGCATTCCCGACCTGGGTGTGGGAAACTACTACGCTCGACTCGTAACATCCGCGGGTCCGTCGCTAGCTTCCTGCTCCGCGAGAACCCAGTTTAGCGGTAGTAAGCCGGTTTCGGAGGAGAGGAGGTCTTGCAGAGTCGTCATGTCGTCCAGTCGGGGCGAGTTGTGAAGCGGTAGGGAGTTACGGCCTCTTCATAGACCTCGGGTCAATCCGGGGATTTTGGGTTGCGAATGGTGCTTGGTGTTGGTATTCTATGCATAGACTACTAATCACAGGAGCGTAGCCAACTCAAATGACCGGAGAGCGTCTCATAGAACCCTTTGTAAATCTTGGCTTTACGAGAGTTGAGGCTGAGGTCTACCTCCATCTTCTCACGCACTCCCCAGCCACGGGATACGCCATTGCCCAGGCCATCAATCGGACCAAAGGGGCCGTATACAAGGTCCTCTCGTCACTGGAGGCAAAGGGCGCAATCGTGGTGGATGATAGTGCGAGCCGTCAGTGTCGCGCTATCCCTCCGGGAGAGCTTCTCGAGCGTTTGGAGCGGACCTTCCAACGGGAGAAGCTCCTGGCCCTTAAGGCAACCAGGAAACTCCAGCCCGCACCATCTGATGAACGGATCTACCAGCTAGCCACGGTGGATCAAGTCTACGGGCGCGCTCGGGAAATGCTGGCTGTCTGCCAGAAGCTTGCCATGCTCGATCTCTTCCCTGGTCCATACGCTGAACTGCGCGAAAGCCTCCGTGACGCGATAGGGCGTGGCGTTCGCATCGCCGTGTTGCTGTACGAGCAGGAGAGCATTCCAGGTGCGTGGACGTCCGTCTCCACGGTGGCGCAGGAGGTTCTGGAATACTTCCCGGTACGCTTTCTCTATGTATGCACTGACGCCAGCCAGCAGTTGATTGCGGCCATCGCCCCGGAGGGAGACCGCGTTCTGCACGCAAGCTGGACGGAGAATCCCCTGTTGTCTTGGGCCTTTTCTAGCTACGTTGCCAGAACCGCACGCACCCAGCGTTACGAGCAACTCCTCAACTCAGGAGCTTCACTCGAGGACATGCATGCGGCCTACGCGCACGGGAGGGAATTCATGCCGATGTTCATTTCTCCAGGCTACAAGGTCTTGGCGGAGAGATTTGGATTTGAAGAGAAGGGCACTAAGGCGGGAACATCAGACTAGGGGAGATCCACAATGAACACGAAGATATTTTGGATCTTTGGAGCATTGCAGGCTGCTTCATTGGGTGCGATAATACTCGTGTTGTTCAAAGCGCTAGGCACAATCAACGGCAGCGCTGTCATTGGATCTGACACTCATCTTTTGCGGAGCGTCTCTTTTCCGCTGTGCCACCTGATCGTGCAATACATCATCTATCGCAAATAGAACGCCTACACGGGGACAGTGAGAAGGTGGCTCCGTCATCCTCCAGCCATGCGCTGGTTAGTCGCCCGCATAATGCGGAAATCCTGCGCCCACGCACATCCTGGTTGAAATACGCTCCACTTCATGCCATACTTTGTTTCATGCTTGCACTATGTAGAGTATCAGTCTGCCGTGCTCCATCTCTCATTGGCAAGATCCATCGCCCCATCGGGGAGATCCGTCACCCCATGGGCAAGATCCGTCACCCCATCGGTGACTATCAACCTGCATCTAAGCTGTCTCTCTGGACGGCCTTCACCAATTCGATCTTAGACAAGATCGATTCACCTGCAAAACTTTTCGCTGGGAGACACTAGGCAATGAAAACCTTCTGTTTCAGAATAAGTCTTGTCTGTTTGCTGGGTATACTTAGTGGGATACTTCCATCCGGTGCTAATCTGCTCCTGAATCCCGGTTTCGAAGATGGAATCAATCACTGGCAGATTACCAGCGGAATTGCCAACATCATTTCAGACCCCCTGGGAGTGAGAAACGGACATTACTCCTTGCTAACAGCTGCTGTCGGCGTTGTTGGTTTTGAACAAACCGGTGTGGCCGTGCAGCCCGATACCTGGTACAAGCTCACTGTGCACAGCAAAGGTAAACATGGCGCAAATCACGGTTTCACTTGTTTCTACTCGCAGTGTTGGTCCAAGTTCTACATCAACGGTGAAGAGATCTACCACGCCTGGCACCATTGGCACGCATCCTGCTGGACTCAAGAGGACTGGTGCATATTCAATACCGGTAGTAATTCCCTTATCGATCTCATGGTTGAACGCAACGTCGACGCTTTTCCTCCGGGAAGCGAAGGCATCGTTTTTGACGATATTATTCTAGAAGTCTACGAGCAAGATCGACCTCAGATGGTGAGCGCCGTGGCATCAGATGGAGAAATCGAATTACCCGGTATAGATCCTGATGACTATGTCACCATTGCATTCAGCGAACCGACGAACAAGATGCCGATCCAAAGGCTATTCGAGATATCGCATTCTGAGATTATCCATCCCATTGACATTGTGTTCCATCCGACAAGTGATCATAGTTGGCTAGACGGAACCGGAAACATAGGCGAGGCGGTCTGGAATGCAAGTGGCGATACTCTATGCGTGTATCTGAGCACCAATGGAGGCGTGCCTAGCATAGTGCTTGGTGATACGTTGCGACCTGGTCGCTGCAAGATCCTGGATGAGCCAGGCAACCCGATTCTAAGAGATGTGGTCGTGCTCAGTGGCTCTATCGGCCCAGCAGGTGTTGACGACAATCCGTTTTTTCATTCGTTCACTCTTCACCAGAATACGCCCAATCCATTTTCCGGAATTACGCAGATCGGATATCAGATCTCAACAGGCAACACCCAGGATGTTTCTCTGAGCATCTATGATGTAACGGCCAGGCTCCTTAGACACTGGGGCGATCAGACTCTAAGACAATCGAGCTATGTCAGTTGGGATGGGAAGGACTACTCAGGCAGAGAAAGTCCCTCAGGGATATACTTCTGCAGACTCCGCTCTGGCGATGAATTGGCAACCAAGAAGATGATTCTCTTGAGGAGGTGATGATGCGCAGGGTTACTATCGGCGTCATTATATGCATGTCCTTGTGCGCAGCAATAGAGTCAAGCGCCAATGAATTCCGCAACCCGGGCTTTGACGATGGTATCTACTGGAGCCAGGACCTGTCACCGTGGACAACGACATCCCCCAATCAAATACACTGGTTCTGGGAATCCGCCGCAAGGAAGAGTGGTCGCTGGTCCTTGATTTTCCCTTCCGATGAGACTCTTGCACAACGAGTTGCGGTCAGTTCATTTACGGATTACATGATCACCGTCCCACTAGCATCGCACGATGAGGGCCTATACTGGGGCCAAAATGTAGTCCGCTTCTATGTTGACGGGGAGGAGGTCTCCTCTCTTCTTACGCACCTCACTGGGAATTATCGCTATCTGAGTACTACCTTTAACACTGGGAATCGCGATAGCATCACGGTTGGTATTCGTCCGTGGGCCTGCGGTGGAGCTGGCATGCCAAGACTAGATGATATTGTTCTCGCCCAGGTCGATTCAGTCCGTCCGTATATCCTGAGTGCCATAGCATATGATGGTGAAGTACAATTGGCAGGCATAGATGATGATGATTGCATTGTGATTACCTTTAGTGAACCGACCAATACACCGCGCATCCGCAGCAGCAACATAGATGAGGTGTTCCATATATTGAGTGGACATACTTGGCTATCATCTGAAGGCAGGCTCTGGTCAACAACCTGGAACGCAGCCGGTGATATCCTTAGAATCGATTTGTATGCCGTAACGGGCGAGCCTCCGACTGTCGAAGTTGGCGATCAGTTTCATGCTGACCTGTACACGATAAAGGGTGAGTGCGGCAATCCTGTGTACAGAGGGTTAGTGCCCATAACAATTGAGGGCACGCTTTTTGGTGGTCCTCTTGGTCCGCGAGTGGGACGGAAAGAACCGCTCCATAGCATCGATGTCCTTGATATGTATAACGACAATGTCGTAACTACGAAGGACTATATCTATGAACCACAATAGAGGTGATGTTGATAATCCAGTACCGGTGCTGGCAGGGAACGGGAAACTATTCTTGCTCGAACCCCAAAAGGAGACGCTATGTTGAGATGGCACGGAGACGCACTACTTCCCATGCACCGTATGCGGCTCATAATTTCGATTGTGCTTGGGGTGATTCTTGTCCTCTGGGGTAGTGCGGAAGCGAACCTCTTGCGGAATCCTGGCTTCGAGGATGAAATGGCGAACTGGCAAATGGTTTCAGGTAGCACGCAGCGCACGGACTGGTCTAGAAACGGAAGCTGTGCCATGCAACTAATAGGGAACAGTCGTATTCAGCAGATTGATATTCCTGTGCAGCCAGATAGCGAATACCGACTTTGGATGCGGGCCGCGAATGTAAAGGGGGGTGCCGGTCATCCTAGCAACGTTCGATACCGCATGTGGGTAAATGATTCACTTGTTTATGAAGAAACGAATGGCAGTATTGACCCGTCATGGAGGGGTAAGAGTGCTGATTTCAATACGGGCAGCTGGGAAACGATCAGTGTCTCCTTCTCATGCTATCGGACGGGAGTTCAGGGATATCTCATAGATGATGTAGCACTGGTGGAACACGATGCCAACATGCCGGTTATGATCAACGCTGAGATCTTTGACAGTGAAGCGCTTGTTCCTGGAATAGATAACGAGGATTATGTACTGATAGCATTCAGTGAACTCATGAATAAGGTCAAACTGCATTATCATACCGGAGGAGGCCCTGCGATTAACAATCTGGATAACGTGCTTCCGCTGAACAACGGACACAGCTGGTTAAATTATGCTGGAGCAGCGGGTGCGACAGAATGGAATGCGCGCGGGGATTCCTTGCGGATATATTTCACACGTGGTCATCCTTGGGCATCGATAGTTCCTGGAGATACCATTAGCGCGAATGGAATGACGATATGTGACGAATGGGGAAACCCTCTTGCCGGTTCAGTGGCTGTAACTGGAAGTTTCGGAGGCGAATACGGTTGTATTGCAGGAACGGTATCACCGAATAATTACGCGCCGATTCCAGATAGCAGTGGGACGATAATCACTATTCTGGAAACCGGACAGGCAGACACGACAGGTTTCCGCCTTGGCGACTTCTTGCTTGAGAACGTTCTAGCCGACACATATGAAATGAGCGCCGCGAGATATCCTTTCTTCCCTGAGACATTGCAGGTCACGGTAGAAGCCGGGGGCACGACAATGGTGGAGATCTCGCTGGATGCATTCTGTATCGAGCCTCCGTTTTCTACGGATTTCGAAGACAACGGAGCCGGATGTTGCGCTAGCTTTACGGGTACAAACATAGGTGGTCAACCGTGGGAATGGCAAGTTGGTGATCCTGCACATTCGGGCGTCATGGAGTGGGGACACGAGGTGGGTGGAGAAATGTGTTTGTCGTGCCTTTATGTACCCCCTATTGATCTGAGTTTGACTTCTTCAGCGGAATTATCTTTCTATCATCGCTACTCTCGTTATCCGATGGGTACTTTCACCCGAGAAGTGCAGGTGTCGCGCGACGGCGCGGTATGGAATACAGAGGCATCTTATTCGGCTATGTCGAATGATTGGCACGCGGCGTCAGTAGACCTTGCGGCGTATGAAGGAGACACGGTCTTCGTGAGATATGCATACGAAGCGAACATCACCATGTTCGATGCGTGGCATGTTGATGACTTGCGTATCTCAGCTGGGGGTGACCGCTGGCCTTTTACAGTGAAGGAGCAGAACGGTCAGATCTTTCTTTGGCAGAATCGTCCGAACCCAGTAGGTGGCGGGGTAACGAAAATCAGCTATGCAATACCGCAAAGCACGCAGGTTGACCTAAGGCTCTAT
>JAGMDA010000709.1 GCA_023128935.1 Candidatus Eiseniibacteriota bacterium
CGCGGCTTTTAAGCACCATCGACACGTGTGATGGCTGAGACGATAAGTGGGTCAATGCCCGGGAATTCCTGTCGATATCCATAGGATATAGCGCCGAGCACGCCTGAGGTCTGCCTGGGATAGCCCGCGGACCGCATCAGTTGATAGGGATGACGTTTAGAGGAGCCAAAGCATGCACATGAGCCTGGTTCAACGGCAAGGCGACAGCCCGGCAGATAGCGTCGATCCGCAGGAGCTCAAAGGTGACATTCTCCGCCACATCCAGAAAACGCTCGGCAATGACACGCACAAGCCGGACAAGTTCAATTGCTACATGGGCTTGGCGCACTGCGTGCGCGAGCGGCTGCTGGATCGCTGGATTGAGTCTCAGCACGCTTTGTACGATACGTTCGCTAAGCGCGTCTACTTCCTGTCCCTCGAGTTCCTGCCCGGCCGCTTCATGCACAACTACCTCATCAGCCTGGGCATGGAAGACGCCGCCCGTGAGGCCGTGAGCGAACTTGGCTTCGACCTGGAAGAGTTGGAGTGCGAGGAGATGGATCCCGGCCTGGGCAACGGTGGCCTGGGACGGCTGGCGTCCTGCTACCTCGACTCGATGGCCTGCCTGGGTGTTCCCGGCTACGGCTACGGCATCCGCTATGACTATGGCATGTTCCATCAGTCGCTGGAAGACGGCCATCAACGCGAGCAGTGTGACAACTGGGCGCGCAACGGGAGCCCCTGGGACGTGCGGCGCCCGAAGCTTTCTTTCCCCGTGCGGTTCTTCGGGCACACCGAGACCTATGAGGACAGCGAGGGCTGCCAGCGATGCCGCTGGGTCGAGGGCCAAACCGTCATGGCCATGGCCAACGACATTCTGATCCCGGGCTACGGCAACACCTTTGTCAGCAACATGCGCCTGTGGGTGGCTCAGTCGAGCAGCGAGTTCGACCTGCAGGATTTCAATCAGGGCGACTACATCGGCGCCGTTCAGGCCAAGGTCCTCAGCGAGAACATCTCGAAGGTGCTCTATCCCAACGATGAGAACACCTCGGGCAGGGAGCTGCGGCTAAAGCAGCAGTATTTCCTCGTGGCCGCCACTCTGGCCGACATCTTGCGGCGCTTCAAACAGCAGAGCGGCAAGCCAGCCGACATCCCGGATTATGTAGCCATTCAGCTGAACGACACGCATCCCACCATTGCCGTGCCGGAACTGATGCGCATCCTGATGGACGATGAGGCGCTGGGGTGGGATGAGGCCTGGTCCATATGTTGCCGGACCTTTGCCTATACGAACCACACCGTCCTGCCGGAGGCCCTGGAAAAGTGGCCCGTCGAGCTGATCGGACGCCTGCTGCCCCGGCACCTCGAGATCATCTACGAGATCAACCGCCGCTTCCTGGACGAGGTTCGGCTCAAGTACCCCGACCAGCCGGAGCTGCTGGAGAAGGTATCACTGATCCAAGAGGGCCCGGTCCGGATGGTCCGTATGGCGCACCTGGCTATCGTCGGCAGCCACACCGTGAACGGTGTCGCCGAGCTGCACAGCCGCATATTGAAGGACGATCTGTTCAGTGACTTCGAGCGCGTGTTCCCTGGCCGCGTGCAAAACGTGACCAACGGCATCACGCCGCGCCGCTGGCTCTACCAGGCCAACCCGCTGTTGTCCGCACTGATCACCTCACGCATCGGACCCGACTGGGTGCGCCACCTGGACCAGCTGGCCCGCCTGGTGCCGCTGGCCGAGGATCCGAAATTCCGTCGTGAGTGGCAACAGGCAAAACACGGGAACAAGCAGCGCCTGGCGCGCTACACTCTGCGCCGGACCGGCATCGGCGTTGATCCGCACACTATGTTCGACGTTCAGGTCAAGCGTATCCATGAATACAAGCGCCAGCTACTCAACGTCCTGCACGTGATCACGCTGTACAACCGGCTGTGTGACCCCAACGGGCCCCACGTCGTACCGCGCACGGTGATTTTCGCCGGCAAGGCGGCCCCCGCCTACCACCAAGCGAAGCTCATCATCAAGCTGATCAACTCGGTTGCGGCGAAGGTCAACACCGATCCCGCCAGCCGCGGCAAGCTGCGCGTGGTGTTTCTACCCAATTACTGTGTGTCACAGGCCGAGAAGATCGTCACGGCAGCGGACCTGTCGGAACAGGTTTCGACTGCCGGCTTCGAGGCCTCGGGCACCGGCAACATGAAGATGTCGCTCAACGGCGCACTGACCATCGGCACCCTGGACGGGGCCAACATTGAAATCATGGAAGAGGTGGGCCGCGAGAACATCTTCATCTTTGGTCTGACTGCCGAGGAGGTAGCCCAGAGGCGCCGGGATGGTCACAACCCCCGCGCCTACTACGAAGATAATGCGGAACTGCGTCGCACCCTGGACATGATCGGTTCGGGATATTTCTCACCCGAGAACCCGAGATTGTTCGCACCGATCATGGATGCCCTGCTGGATAGCGGCGACTACTACTTGCTCCTGGCTGACTACGCCGACTACATGGCGACCCAGGATGAGGTTGGCCGCGCTTTCGAGGATCCGGACCGCTGGACGCGGATGTCCATCTTGAACACGGCGCACATGGGCAAGTTCTCCAGCGACCGCTCGATTATGGAGTATGCCGACAGGATCTGGCGGGTGAACCCGCTCGACGGATAGGCGCCCGATCGGCGAGGAACCCTGCATGCCGGCAGATCCCACGCCACAACGCGAGGAGGAATGAACGACTATGACACAGCCTGAAGCGACCCCCAGCGAATCCGGAGGCATCTCCGTCGCCCGGCAGGCAATATTCGACCAGCAGCGCCGCCTTTGGGGTTACGAAGTGTTCTGCGTGGGCAACATCGCTGACACACCCTCAGGGGTTCCGACCGACGAGGACATCTCCGTCAGCTTCGCCGCCTCCGCTGGTGTAGGCCTGCAGCGGATCATCGCCCGCGAGAAGCATGTGCTCGTCAATCTGACCGAGAAGAGCATCATGGACGAACATGCCTACGCGCTACCCTCGGCCCGCACGACCGTCCTGGTCAGCGAGGATGTCTATCGCAAGCCGGCGGTGGGCGCACGCCTCGAGCAGTTGAAGGCCGACGGCTTCCGGGTGGCGGTACGGGGGTTCAGCGGCGCGCAGGATTGCGAGGATCTATATCAGCTGGCCGACATTATCGACATCGCGGTGCAGGACCAGCCCGGCGGCGAGTTGGCATTGACTGTAGCGTCCGCGTGCACCTACGAGGCAACACTCTTGGCCAGCCAGGTGCCCGACGCCACCGCCTTCGCGGCCTGCCAGGAGCTGGGTTTCGACTTGTTCGAGGGGGGTTTTAGCAAAGCTCCTGAGATCGTCCCTATGCGCAAGATTGCCTCGAGCCAGGTGACGCGCTTCAATCTGCTCAAGGTGCTCGAATCCGACGACCAGGATGTCAAGGCCTTGGCCGAAACGATTCAGACCGACGCCGCCATCAGCTTCCGCCTGCTAACCCACCTCAACTCGGCAGCCTTCGGGTTCTCCCACAAGATCAAGTCCATCCACCATGCCATCGGAATGCTGGGCTGGCGCCAGATCAAGAACTGGCTGCGCGTCGTGATACTGAGTGACGTCAACCAGGACTCCGACGACTCTGATCTGCTGCTGGTCTCGGCGCAGCGCGCCAAGTTCCTTGAACTGACCGCACAGCGCTACTCCTTCTGGGGTTTCGAACCCGAGAGCATGCATCTGCTGGGTCTATTCTCGCTACTGGACACGATGATCGGCGTCCCGATGAAGGAGATCGTCGAGTACCTGCCCCTCGACGGCAAGCTGAAGGCCGCGCTATGCGGCGCGCCCGACAGCGAGTATCTGCCGCTGATGACCCTGGTGCAGGATCTGGAGGAGGCTCGCTGGGAAGAAGCCGAGGCCGCGATGAATCAGCTCAACCTGGACAGCGCCGGCACGAAGGCCGCTTTCCAGGAGGCCGTTGCCTGGGCCGCTGAGCTGACGGTTTTGATGGAAGGGAAGTAGCTGCCCGACGCTACTCACATCTGCTGCAAGGTCGACGCGGGCCACCTCTGTACTGCGGGTGACCGCGCCAGCTCTCGACCCACCACCTGGCGGTCGCCATCATCCTATCACCAAATCGACATTTTCGCGATTTGGTGATATCCTTGTGCCAACAGCCGCGACGAAGGGAAGGACATGAAATGCGCGTTTGTTGGCCGTCGATATGAGCTCGATGCGCTTCGAGGGTTGACCGAGAAGCGTGCCGCGAGCCTTGTGGTCATCACCGGACGATGCATAGGAGTTGATCGTGAAGGAATCAGT